>JAILBY010000167.1 GCA_024680655.1 Clostridiales bacterium
TCCCGTTAATATTTATGAAATTCACGCTGGTTCGTGGCGTAAATATGAAGACGGAAATTGTTTTTCATACCAGAAACTTGCGGACGAGCTGATTCCTTACCTCAAAGAAATGCACTACACGCATGTTGAATTTATGCCACTTGCTGAGTATCCTTTTGACGGCTCTTGGGGCTATCAGGTTACAGGCTATTATGCAGTAACCTCACGATATGGCGAACCAAAGGATTTTATGTATTTTGTTGATAAGTGCCATAAGGCAGGAATAGGTGTTATCGTTGACTGGGTTCCTGCTCACTTCCCGAGAGATGCTCACGGCTTGTTTGAGTTTGACGGCGAAGCTTGCTACGAGTATAAAGACCCAAGAAAAGGTGAGCATAAACAATGGGGAACCAAGGTGTTCGATTTTGGACGAAGTGAGGTTCAGAGCTTCCTTATTTCAAACGCTGAATTTTGGTTTGACATATACCATGTTGACGGCTTGCGTGTTGATGCAGTTGCTTCTATGCTCTATCTTGATTATGGCAGAGAGAACGGTCAATGGATAGCAAACGACAACGGCGGAAATGAAAATCTTGAAGCAGTTGCTTTCTTGCAGAAGCTCAATGAACAGATTTTCAAAGAGCATCCCGATGTTATGATGATTGCCGAAGAAAGTACAGCTTGGCCTATGGTTTCAAAGCCTGTATTTATGGGCGGTCTTGGATTTAACTTTAAATGGAATATGGGTTGGATGAATGATGTTTTACGCTATTGTTCATTAGACGGATATTTCAGAAAATATAATCACGATTGTCTTACTTTTTCTTTCTTCTATGCTTTTTCCGAAAACTTTGTGCTTCCGATTTCGCACGATGAGGTTGTTCACGGAAAATGCTCACTTATAGGAAAGATGAGCGGTGATTATGATGAAAAATTTGCAGGTGTCAGAGCTTTCCTCGGCTATATGATGGCTCACCCTGGCAAAAAGCTGTTGTTTATGGGACAGGAATTCGGTCAGTTCAAAGAATGGGATTACGAAAATGAACTTGACTGGATGCTTCTTGATTACGATAAGCATAAACAGCTTCAATATTTTGTAAAAACTCTCAATGAGTTATATATTAAAACCTCTGCTATGTGGCAGATAGATTACAGTTGGGAAGGCTTTTCGTGGATTTCGAGTGACGATAACTCAAATTCAGTTATTGCATTCAGAAGAATTGATAAAGACGGAAAGGATATAGTTGCAGTCTGCAACTTCACACCTGTAAGACGAGAAAGTTACCGTATAGGTGTTCCTCAAAAGGGCAAATACAAAGTTTTGCTTAATTCAGATGCGGTTGAGTTCGGCGGTCAGGGATTGGGAACAACTGATAAGGTTAAAACTGAAAGTTATGGTATGCACGGCTTTGAACAGAGCATAACCTTGGATATTCCGGGCTTATCAGTTATCTATCTCAAACATACTAAGTGATTTAAGTAAAATTTTAGTTGATTAAAAAGGAGGGCTTTTTTATGGCCGGTAAAACAGAATGTATTGCAATGCTTTTGGCAGGTGGTCAAGGTAGCAGACTTGGTGTTTTAACAAAAAAAATTGCTAAACCAGCAGTGCCATATGGTGGCAAATATAGAATTATAGATTTTCCTCTTTCAAACTGCGTGAATTCGGGTATCTATACAGTAGGTGTTCTTACACAGTATCAGCCACTTGAACTTAATGAATATATAGGTGACGGCAGACCTTGGGATTTGGACAGAGCTAACGGCGGTGTTCATATTCTTTCACCTTATCAGCAGATTAAAGGTACTGCTTGGTACAAGAATACTGCAAATGCTATTTATCAGAATATCAATTTTATTGACAGATATGATCCTGAATATGTGCTTATTCTTTCAGGCGACCATATTTATAAAATGGATTATTCAAAAATGCTTGCTTATCACAAGGAAAAGGACGCTGCTTGCACAATAGCAAGTCTTGAAGTTCCTTGGGAAGAGGCTCCACGCTTTGGTATTATGGTTACTAATGATGATAATTCTATTAAGGAATTCCAGGAAAAACCAAAAGAGCCAAAGAGCAATAAAGCTTCAATGGGCGTTTATATTTTCAGTTGGCAGAAGCTTCGCCAGTATCTTATTGAAGATGAAAACAATGAGAATTCAGGCAACGACTTCGGTCACGACCTTATTCCTGCTATGCACGCAAACAATGAGCGTTTATTCGCATATCATTTTGACGGCTATTGGAAAGATGTAGGAACTATTGACAGTCTTTGGGAAGCAAACCTCGACTTACTTAATCCTAATGTTGACCTTGACCTTAGCGATACAACCTGGAAAATTTATTCAAGAAGTCCTGTTGCTCCGCCTCACTATGTTTCTGAAAAATCAGTAGTTCAGAATTCTATTGTTTCTCAGGGCAGTACAATAGAGGGTAGCGTTGAATATTCTGTTCTCTTTCCGAATATTACTGTTGAAGAAGATGCAGTTATATACGACTCAATAATTATGCCAGGCTCCGTTATCAAAAAGGGTGCAACTGTTCAGTATGCAATAATTGCTGAAAATGCAGTTGTTGAAGAGGGTGCTGTTGTTGGTGAAAGACCAGAACAGACAGAAAACCTCGACGATTGGGGAGTTGCAGTTGTTGGACCTAATGTAAAGGTTGGAAAGAACTGCAAGGTTAAGCCAAAAGAAATGATTTCGGAAGACAGAGTATAAGGAGAGTGAAGTAAAATGAGAGCAAATGAAGTTTTAGGTATCGTCTTTTCAAATGCTTACGATAAGGTGCTCAAAGAGCTTTGCGAAATTCGTACTATGGGTTCTGTTCCTTTCTGCGGAAGATATCGTTTGATTGACTTTACTTTATCAAATATGGTTAATTCAGGTGTAAGTAATGTTGGTATAATCACAAAAGAACATTATCAGTCACTTATGGACCATGTAGGCACAGGCAGAGCGTGGGACTTATCCCGTAAAAATGGTGGTATGGTTTTGCTTCCGCCTTTCAATACTGCAACTGCTGGTAAAAACGAAAACAAGGTGCAGGCTTTGAACGGCATTTCAAGCTTTATCCAAGGCTCAAAAGCAGAGTATGTTATTATGACAGACTGTAATGTTGTTTCAAATTTTAACTATAACGATATGCTTGAATTCCATAAGGAAAAAGACGCTGATATTACAATAGCTTATGCACACGGCAAGGCTCCTAAATTGCCTGACCTTCTTACCTTTAATGTTGAAGGTGACGGTAAGCTTTCAAAGCTTGCTATTGCTTCTGAAACAGACAAAGAGGTTAATTATTCAATAGATACAATACTTATAAAGAAAGAGCTTCTTGAAGAGCTTATTCACGATGTTGTTTCTCAGAATAAAGAACTTTTTGAAAGAGATGTTATTCTTGCAAACGCTGATAAGCTTAAAATCTACGGTTACAAGGTAGAGGGCTTTACAGGTGTTATTGATTCATTGTTAAGCTACTATAATCTTAATATGAGCTTGCTTGCTCCCGAAAAGTGCAGACAGCTTTTTGACCAGAATGCACCTGTTTATACAAAGGTTCGTGACGATATGCCTACAATTTATGGTTTAGGCTCACAGGTGAAGAATTCACTTATTGCAGACGGTTGCATTATAGACGGCGAAGTTGAAAATTGTATTCTTTTCAGAGGTGTACATATAGGCAAGGGTGCAAAGGTTTCAAATTCAATTATTATGCAGGGCACAGTAATTGAAGATGATGTAACTCTTGACTGTGTTATAACTGATAAAAATGTTACTGTAAGCAAAGGAAAATCTTTATCCGGCGTTAAGAACTATCCTGTATGTATCGGTAAAGGTATAGTTATCTGATACAATCGAATTCAGTAAACGAAAGAGAGGATAAAAGCAAATGAAGGTTTTATATGTTACAAGTGAGTCAGTGCCATTTGTTGCAAGCGGTGGCTTGGGCGATGTTTCAGGTAGCTTGCCTCAGGCTTTGCGTAAGCGTCTTATAGGCTGCCGTGTGGTTATGCCTTTATATAGTTGCATACCTCAGCATTTAAAGGACTCTATGAAATTTATAACTAATTTCTATGTTCCTGTTGCTTGGCGTAAGCAGTATTGCGGTTTGTTTGAAGCAAGAAGTGGCGGTGTTGTTTATTATTTCCTTGACAATGAATATTACTTCAAGCGTGACGGAATTTACGGACATTTTGACGATGCAGAAAGATTTGCATTCTTTTCAAGAGCTGTTCTTGAAATGATACAGTATCTTGATTTCAAGCCTGATATTATTCATTGTAACGATTGGCAGTCAGCACTTACTCCTCTTTATTATTCAACAATGTATGCAAACTATCCAGGATATGAAAACATCAAAACTGTTCTTACTATCCATAATATTCAGTATCAGGGTACTTATGGACTTGAACTTATGACAGAGGTTCTCGGTATTGACGGAAAGGACGCTTCACTTATTGAATATGATGGTGATGTTAATTTCCTCAAAGCAGGTATTGAATGTGCAAACAAGGTTACAACAGTTAGCCCGAGCTATGCACAGGAAATTCTTGACCCTTGGTACAGCCACGGACTTGATACAATTTTGAACTATCGTTCTTGGAAGCTTTGCGGTATTCTCAATGGTATTGATGTTGAAAATTATAATCCTGAAACAGATATAAATATTGCAGCTCACTACAATTCAAATGATATTTCTAACAAAGCCGTTTGCAAGGCGGATTTACAGAGAAGTATGAATTTGCCTGAAAGACCTGATGTACCTATTATCGGTATGGTTTCAAGACTTGTTTCACATAAGGGCTTGGATTTGGTTAAGGCAGTTATGGACGAATTGCTCTGCACAAGTGATGTTCAGATTTGCGTACTTGGTTCAGGCGATTGGCAGTATGAAGATTTCTTCCGCTGGCTTGCTGGCAGACATCCTGATAAGGTAGGTCTTAGATTAGGCTTTGTTCCTGAACTTGCAAGAAAAATCTATGCAGGTTGTGATATGTTCCTTATGCCGTCAAAGAGTGAGCCTTGTGGTTTGTCACAGATGGTTGCTCTCCGCTATGGTACAATTCCTATTGTTCGTGAAACAGGCGGTTTGCGTGACTCTATCTTTGACAGTGAAGACGGTGAGGGTAATGGCTTTACCTTCAAGAACTATAATGCACACGAAATGCTCCACGCAATTCACAGAGCATTAGAGGGCTATGGTAACCGTCAGGGCTGGAATATTCTTGTTAAGCGTGCTATGGAATGTGATTACAGTTGGGGACGCTCGGCAAACGAATATATTAAAATGTATCGTGAACTTATAAACAATTAAAAAAAATAAAAAAGCAGGTTTTAAACCTGCTTTTTTATTTTTATGCTTTTTTATGCTCTTTTTTTACCCTCAACACAAATCCAGGAAGTCCCTGTTTTTGTATGAATTGAAATTTCACTGAATCCTGCCTTTTCAAACATTGAATGAAATTCCTCTATTGAAGGATTTCTCAATTTGTATTTTGCTATGTTCTCTTTTGCGTGTTGAGGCAAATCATCTCTGTTGTAAATATCGGCAACGAGTAAAAATTGACCGTCGGGCTTTAATATTCGGCGTACCTCTCTGAGATTTTCGATAGGCTCTGGCCAGAAATAAAAGCTTTCAACTGTAATGATTTTTTCAAAAAAATCATTTTCAAAAGGCAGATTTTCAACTGATGCTTTAAGTATCTCTGCTTTGCCTGAACTAATATCCTCTGCATTTGTTTCTTTTGAGGTTGAAACGGAAATATCAGAATAATCAACGCCATAGATTTTGCCGTTTGGAACTTTTTTTGAAATTCTGTTTAAGGTTAAACCACCGCCACAGCCTATATCAAGAATTGTATCATAGTCTTTGAAGTTGAAAAAACTCAATGCCCAGCCTGTAACTTCAAAATGGCTGTCGTTCATTCTTATAAGCATTTCTTTTCCTGCTTCGCCTTGGGGCTTTGCAGGGTTGCCCATCTGAGTTATATCATTTTCGTTGTGTTTTTCATAAGACATAATAAAACACACCTCTGTTTCAATGAAAATAAAAAACTGAAAATACTGTATTATCAGTAAATTCAGTATTTGGAGCGGATAATGGGAGTCGAACCCACCTCCAAAGCTTGGGAAGCTTTTGTTTTACCGATAAACTATATCCGCTTGTTGCCATAAGTTATTCTATCACTATGAAGAATTAAAAGCAATTATTTATCTGTTAAATCATTAAAAAACTCTTGAAAAGTGATTTTGATTATATTATTATATAAATTGTATATTTATAAATAAATCAAGATTTCTGTATAGGGAGGCTTTTTCAAGTGGCACAGGAAGAAAAGAGTAATAATTTTATCGAAATGGAACACGAGGTTATGCAGTTTTGGGAGGATAACCAGTGTTTTGAAAAATTGAGAGAGAAAAACAAAAACGGTGAGAGATTCCGTTTCCTTGACGGCCCTATTACTGCGAATAACCCTATGGGTATTCATCACGCTTGGGGCAGAAGCTTAAAGGATATTTTCATAAGATACAAGGCTATGAACGGTTATAGCTGCCGTTGCCAGAACGGCTTTGACTCACAGGGCTTGTGGGTTGAGGTTGAGGTTGAAAAAGAACTTGGCTTCAAGACAAAGAAAGAAATTGAAGACTATGGTATGGACAAGTTTACTCATAAGTGCGTTGACAGAGTTAAGCACTTTTCAGGTATAATCACTGAACAGTCAAAGCGTCTTGGCCAATGGATGGATTGGGAAAATTCATACTATACAAATACTGATACAAATATCCAGGGTATCTGGCATTTTCTCAAAACCTGCGACAACAACGGTTGGATACAGCGTGAATATAAGCCTATGCCTTGGTGTCCTCGCTGTGGTACATCTCTTTCAGAGCACGAAATGACAGGCTCATATAAGATGATTACTCATAATTCTGTTTTCTTCAAGCTTCCTCTTGAAGAGCTTGATTGCAAGATAGTTGCTTGGACAACAACTCCTTGGACTCTTTCATCTAATGTTGCACTTGCTGTTAATCCTGAAATAGATTATGTTGAAGTTAAGGTAAAGAGCGATGAAAAGCACCTTATCCTCGCAAAGAATGCTATTAAATATCTTGAAGACGATAAGCTTGAAGTTATCAGAGCATTGAAGGGCGAAGAGCTTGTTGGTCTTCATTATGAAACCTGCTTCCCTGACTTTGAGGCTCAGCAGGGCTTTGAACATAAGGTTGTTGCTTGGGAAGATGTTGATGCAGAAGAAGGTACAGGTGTTGTTCATATCGCTCCTGGCTGCGGTGTTGAGGACTTTGAACTTGGTGTTCGTCTTGGCTTGCCACAGATTATGCCTATTGACGATATGGGTATAATTCTTGATAAATTCGGTTGGATGACAGGTAAGGATAGCCACACTGTTGCCGATGAAGTTTTTGAACATCTTAAAGAGGCTAACAAGCTTTATAAGGTTATGCCTATTGAGCACAGCTACCCTGTCTGCTGGCGTTGTAAGAGCGAGGTTGTTTTCCGCCTTGTTCCTGCTTGGTATATCAGAACTGATGAAATAAAGCCAAAGCTTATTGAGGCTTCTTCAAAGGTAAAGTGGGAGCCTGAATCAAATGGTAAGCGTATGGCTGACTGGCTCAATAATATGGGCGACTGGAATATTTCCCGTAAGCGTTATTATGGTATGCCACTTCCATTCTATCCTTGCGAATGCGGTCATGTTCATGTTGTTGGTTCTAAAAAGGAACTTCGTGAATTAGCAGTAAATCCTGAACAGGTTGATAAGCTTCCTGAGCTTCACAGACCTTGGATTGATGATATAAAAATAAAATGCCCTGAATGTGGCAAGGAAGTAAGCAGAGTTAGTGAGATAGGCGATGTATGGCTTGACGCTGGTATAGTTCCTTTCTCAACCTTTGGTTATTTCAATGATGATAACAAAGAGGAATGGAAAAAGAACTTCCCTGCTGAATGGGTTACAGAAATGCGTGAGCAGGTTCGTCTTTGGTTCTATTCAATGCTCTTTATGAGCGTTACTCTTGAAGGCAGAGCACCTTATGAAAGAGTCTTATCATACAATACAGTTGTTTCAGAGGACGGCTCAAAGTTCTCTAAAACAGGCTTTATGATTAAGTTTGATGAAGCGGCTGAAAAAATCGGTGCTGATACAGTAAGATACCTCTATGCTGGTGCACCTGTTGCAAACGATGTTCGTTTCGGCTTTAATCTTGGTGACGAGGCAAGAAGAAAGATGCTCTCTTTCTGGAATATCTATACTTTCTTTGATACCTATGCACAGATTGATAAGCCTGTATTTGATAATTATAAGGTTGACAAAAATGCTCTTTCACCTATGGATAAATGGCTTATTATCCGTACAAACGAGTTTATCAAAAAGGCTACTGCCTGCTATGATGATTACAAGACTTATGTTTTGATGAAGGATTTTGAAATATTTGTTGATGATATTTCAAACTGGTATATCCGTCTTAACCGTCGCCGTTTCTGGAAAACAGATGATGATAATGATAAGAATGTTGCTTACTGGACTTTATTCCAGGCATTGAAAGCAGCAACTCAGGTTATGGCTCCTATCATTCCGTTTATGACAGAAACAATCTGGCAGAGATTAGTTCGCAAGGTTGAGCCATCATCTGCTCTTTCAGTTCATTTGAGCGACTGGCCAAAGGCTATTGAAGGCTTTGAAAATGATGGTATTCTTGAACAGACAATCCTTGCCCGTGATGTTATCGCAACTGCTATGCGTTTGCGTAACGAACATCAGATAAAGGTTCGTCAGCCTCTTAATAAGCTCTTTGTTTGCTGTGATGAAGAAACTCAGAAGCAGCTTGCAGTTTTCCAGAAGCAAGTTCTTGATGAGCTTAACATAAAGAATATTGAGTATATCAACGACTTCACAGTTCTTGAAGATGGTTACCTTTCAGTAAACTTCAAAGAGGCTGGTGCTGTTCTTAAACAAGATGTTAATAAGTTCAAGCAGGCTCTTGAAAGCGTTGATGCTGAAACAATGGCTCAGCTTTATAAGGATGTTGATGCAGGTAACAAGGTTAAGGTTGCAGGCTTTGATATGGAATTTGAACCATCTTTGTTTGTTAAGAATACAAAGACAAAGCAGGGCATTGTTTCAAGTGAATGTGAATCAAGTGCAACAGTTGCTCTCGATGTTGTTCTTACAGAAGATTTGAAAATGGAAGGTATTGTCCGTGATGTTGTCCGTCAATGTCAGTTGCTTCGTAAAGAGGCAGGCTATACTGTTGAACAGAGAATAGTTATGTCAATAAATTCAACAGACGATTTTGTAATAAAGGCTCTTACAAATATGAAAGAGCATATCGCAAACGAATTACTTGCAGATGAAGTTACATTTGATAAGGCATCAGGTGCAGACCTTGAAAAAGAGGTTGAGCTTGGCGAAAGCAAGGTAACTCTTGCAGTAAAAAAGGCATAATTAAATAAAAAAACAAGGCATAAGGTTGAAAAGACCTTATGCCTTATTTTTTTTGAAAAGTTTTAAATATGCTACAATATGAAGACGCCTTTATTTAAAGGCGATATAAGTATAAATGTACTGAACATCATTGAGTCTTGCCATAGAGTTGAAGGAATCAGCGTTTTGCATATGGGTTATTTTAAAGCCCGAATTAGTTATTTCAAGACCATAACCCTTGTGACCTCTTGTGGCGATTGCAGAAAAATGTCTGTAAACTCCGCTGACTACCTGATAAAGAGGAACGGTGTCGGCAAAAATCAGAACAATCTTCGGCTTAAAGCCAAGGTCAAAATCGACTTCACTTCTGTTTGAGCCTTGATAATTGCCGATAACAAAAGGTTCATTCCATAATTGCTTATCACTGCCTGTAACATGAATAGTAGAATTCACACAATGTGTACCGAGTATATTTTCAATACGCTCGTTATCGTAGTTGAAGTCCTCGCATTTTGGCTTATCAGATAATGCCCATTGATTTAAACTTAAAATGTTTGTTTTTGAACTACTTGACATAAAATTTCTCCTTAATCATCATCTTTTAAATATCCCCAGCAAAGAGAGTGACTTTCAAATTCTCTGAAAGTAAAATCAAAATCATCA
>JAILBY010000195.1 GCA_024680655.1 Clostridiales bacterium
CATTAAAACATTCAATTCATAAAAAAGAGCAAGATACCCTTAAAGCTATTTAAGCGTAATCTTACACAAAAAATTTATTTGTATAGACCTAAAAGTTCGTTATCGAACATAAATACAGTTTCAAGCATAACATCAATACCAGCTTTTATAGCATCGGCTTTAAGATTATCCCAATTATCAAGTCTTGTGTGATAATAGCGTGGCGGTGTAGGGTCCATAGCAGCAAAGCCCGTTGCCATAATACCGCCCTGAGTAAATGCAGCGGCATCGCAAGCACCCATCCATATTGAAGCATATTCCATATGGTAACCACAATTTTCGCCTGCTTCTCTGACAAGACCTTTTACATCTTTATTATGTCTTAATGTACCGCTTAAATCTCTGTCATAAACGGCTATATCCTTTATATCTCTGAATGTATCAAGACCTATTGCAACAGTCGGAACATCCTGCATATCTGCTTTATGTGCCTTTACATAAGCCTTTGCACCACGCAAGCCTGCTTCCTCTGAGCCTGAGAGAATAACAACAAGTTCTGTATTTTCAAGTTCAATATTTGCTTCTGCAATAGCTTTCATTGTGCTCATACCGATATAACAGCCCGTAAGGTTATCGTTTGCACCAGGAACACTTTTAAATGGATTCTGGAAGAAAAGGAACCCTATATAGCCTGGGAAGAATATAAACAAGCACCATTTGAGAATATCAATAGTCTTTGTAAACCATTCCGGTACACTTGAAGCATAGTTAAAAACGAGGAAGGTCAAAAGACCTAAAACACCAACAGCAACAAGACCTACAACAGCAGGTACAAGCACTGCAAGCATACCCTTACCGCCAAGAAGATAGTTAAGAGTCCATTCATACTGTGAATCAGCGTGACCGATAAGTATGATTCTTCTCTTTGTTTCACCCTTTGCCTTGCGTGTTGCAATAACATTGTGTGAAGTATGTCCTGGGAAAAGGAAATCAATAAACTGTCTATACATTACAAATTCAAGAAAAAGAGGAATTGCACCTATTACAACGCTTACAAAAGCCCATATATAAAGAGCCTTTATAAAAAGGAATGTGCCAACAATAGCACTTGCAACTGTGAAAGGAATAAAGCCCATAAAAGCCTGACGGTGAACTGTGAAATCTTCAATTTCAACCTTATCAGCCCATTGTTCAAGCTCTTTTGCCATATCCTTCTGTGCTTCAAGCTCTTCGGGACTTCCCGGTGCTCTTGTTCCGTGCTTTTGAATTATATTTTTGATTTGTTCACAAGAATAAGAAGCAAGAGAATCTGTATCAAGAGTCTTGCCCTCAAATGCTTTTGCGGCATATTTCATTTATACCAACCAACCTTTCTTTAAAAAAATCACCTTTTTAATCTTAACACTAAAAAGACAAAAAAACAACAAAAAAATTATTTTTTGTTGTTTTTTTCTGTACTTTTTTATTATTTTGTTTTTAAAAATCAAGAATTTTTATCTACCTGATGAAATGTTTTAAGGTTTCCTGTTTTTTCGCTTCTCTTTTCAAGCTCTGCCTTTACCTCATCAAGAGTTATGTTCTGCTCAGCCATCATAACAAAAAGGTGATAAATCAAATCGCTGATTTCAAGAACAGTTTCTTCGTTTTTACCGTTCTTTGCGGCAATTATAGTTTCTGCTGATTCTTCGCCGACCTTCTTTAAAATCTTATCAATGCCCTTTTCAAAAAGATAGCAGGTATAAGAGCCTTCCTGCTTGCTTTCTCTTCGGCTTAAAATTGTATCGTACAAATCCTGAAAAACATCTTGCATTGTTTATTCTCCTTTATTTTCATATATTGTTGTAAAAAAGCAGGAATGATTGCCTGTATGGCAAGCAGCACCCGTCTGAATAACCTCAACGAGCAAGGTATCATCATCACAATCTGATTTTATGCTGATAATTTTCTGCTTATGACCTGAGGTTTCGCCTTTATTCCATAACTTCTGCCTTGAACGGCTGTAAAACCAAGTATAGCCCGTTTCAAAGGTTTTCTGCAAGGATTCTTTGTTCATATAAGCGAGCATAAGCACTTCGTTTGTTCCGTGCTCAACAACAACAGCGGGTATAAGCTCGTTTTTGACGAAAAACTTATCAAAATCCATCATTTGCACTCCCTTATTGCTTCTTCTAAATTCAATGTCCCCTTATAAATTGAACGGCCACATATAGCACCATAAAGTCCATTGTCACGAAGCTCGATAATATCGTTAATATCCTTTATACCGCCACTTGCGACAATATTGCAGGAAACAGCTTCATTGAGCTTGACAAGCTGTTGTGTATTAGGACCTGAAAGCATACCGTCACGGTGAATATCAGTGTATATGATATACTTAACGCCTATATCTTCCATACGCTTTGCAAGTTCAATATAATCTATATTGCTTGTCTTAACCCAACCCTCTGCGGCAACCATACCGTCACGGGCATCAATGCCAACAACTATTTTATCATTATATTTCTTTACTGCCTGCTTTACTATATCGGCATTACTCAAAGCAACAGAGCCTAAAATAACCCTTGAAATACCATTTTCAATATAGAAATCTATATCCTCAATTTTGCGGATACCGCCACCGACTTCAACTTTAAGTCCGCTTTTCTGTGCAACTTCAAGATATATCGGTGTGTTAATTCTTTTACCATCAACTGCACCGTCAAGGTCAACCATATGTATCCATTCACTGCCTGCATTTTTAAAGCTGATAGCCGTTTCAAGCGGACTGTCTGCAACCTTTTCGGCTGTATTCATCTCGCCCTTATAAAGCCTTACGCAAGTTCCGCCTTTTATATCAATCGCTGGAAAAATAATCATCAATCTAAACTTCCTTTTGTAGATAATACGCCGTTTTTGTTGACTTTAACAGCCTGTTTCATAGCGTGAGCAACTGCCTTAAAAATTCCCTCAACCATATGGTGAGCATTGTTGCCATAAGGTACTCTTATATGTAAGGTTATACCTGCATTGAAAGCAAATGCTCTGAAAAATTCTTCCGTTAAGCAAGAATCAAAATCGCCTATACGCTCCTGCTTGAAATCAGCGAAGAACACAAGGTATGGTCTGCCTGAAATATCGACTGCTGAAAAAGCAAGACTTTCGTCCATAGGAATATAAAAACTGCCGTATCGGTCAATTCCGCTTTTATCTCCAAGAGCTTCATCAAATGCTTTACCAAGC
>JAILBY010000239.1 GCA_024680655.1 Clostridiales bacterium
TATATAATAAAGGGGATTATAAAAATAAATTCAAGATTAAAAAAGCATATAATCGGTATGCGTAACATAAAAACAGCCTTTGCCGTATTACTATGTATGCTGATTTTCTCGTTTTTGCAAATTTTAAGCTCCGCCCTGCCCGAAAGTCAAATCAAAATAGTATCCTTTATAAAATTCTTACTCGACAGAGGAAATCCTATTTTCGCCTGCGTTGCGTGCGTGGTGGTTATGCAAAATTCAATAAAAAATTCAAAGCTTTTCGCAATAAGCCGTATTTTCGGTACGGCAATCGGCACTTTAAACGGTTTGATTTTTTCAATAGTCACGCAGAAAATAACCTTGGGCTATCTTAACTATTTTATTATATTCATCGGAATAATTATAATAATAAAAATCTGCAACAGCATAAAGCACCCCGACGCTTCATCAATTTCAATAATAACCTTTTTAGTTATTATGATAAGTCTTGATTACGGCTCCCCCGTTTTATACGCCATAAACAGATTCATAGATACAGTTATAGGCATAACAATTTCACTCGCCGTAAACAGAAACATAAACGCTCCGCCCGACTAAAATCAAAAAGACGGTTGCTTTAAAGAAAATTCTTCATAAGCAACCGTCTGTCTGTTTTTATTTTTTATTTTGTGAAAATCTCGTTGATTGAGTTCCAGTCATCATCATTATATCCTGTTTCATTAACAGGTTCAGCCTCTTTTATATCTTCAACAGCAGGCTGTTCCTCTCTTGAAGCAGAAGAAGAAGAAATATCAGTAAATGCAGGCTGTGACTGCTTTGGCTGTATATAAGGTGTACCATCAAAGCCTGTTGCTATAACAGTAACCATAATATTGTCACCGATTTCTTCATCATATCTCAAACCAACAATAACATTTGTGTCATCATTAGCTCTTGCTTCTTCAAGGATAATATTCTGCGCTTCATCAATTTCTTCAAGCGGAGTATCCTTTGAAATAACAAAAGAAACGATAATGCCTGTTGCGTCTTTGATAGAAGTTTCAAGCAACGGACTTGAAATTGCAGACCTTGCTGCATCTTCTGCTCTGTTTTTGTCTGTACCTATACCAACGCCCATATGAGCCTTACCAGCATCTTTCATTACAGAGCTGATATCTGCAAAGTCAACATTGAACATACCACTTGACTTTATAATACCAGAAATACTCTTAACGCCCTCTGCAAGAACCTTATCAGCCTCGTGCAAAGCGTTATCAATAGTAATTCTTACCATACCAGGAATATCTTTAAGCTTTGAGTTAGGAATTACAACAATACTGTCAACATATTTTGAAAGCTCTTCAATACCTGCAACAGCCTGCTTCATTCTGCGTCCGCCCTCCCAAGTGAAAGGCTTTGTAACAACAGCAACAGTAAGAGCTTCAATCTCCTCTTTTGCTATCTGTGCAACAACAGGAGCAGCACCTGTACCTGTTCCGCCGCCCATACCAGCAGTAACAAATACCATATCAGCACCTTGAAGTGCACTTCTTATCTGGTCACGGCTTTCCTCAGCAGACTTTTTACCGATTTCAGGATTTGCACCTGCACCTCTACCGCCTGTGATTTTTTCACCGATTTGAATTTTATAAGCGTTTGATGCACTTAAATCCTGCTTATCAGTATTTATAGAAATAAAATCTACGCCCTGAACTCCGTCAGACATCATACGATTAACAGCGTTTCCGCCGCCGCCACCTATTCCGACTACTTTTATTTTGGTCGCAGTTTCTAATTCTTCATTATCAATTTCAAATCCCATATTAAACTTCCTCCTAATCAACTAAATCTCAAAAGCTAAATTCATACTTCAATAATATAAACTAAAAGTAATAATAACACGAGCAAGAAAAAAATTCAAGAATATAATATAAAAATAAAACAACTTTATAGCTTACTTTTTTGTTTATTTCTTATGCAACGGTTTTTGCCGTAGTTGTCTTTTCAGCAGCAGAAGTGGTTTCAGCAGTAGTTTGTTCCTGAGCAGGTTGAGTAGGTTCAAGTGAATCAAGCTGTTTATAATATGCTTTATTAAGAACAGTCATATCAACCGAGCCGAACTGACCAGGGGTATCCTTTTCCTCACGCATTATAACTTCCTTTGCCAAAGGCAATTTTTTATTAAGAGAGGTAGGTGAACCGATAACAATTCTTATTCTGCCGTCATAAACCGCCGACATATCATTAAGATTTGAAACATCAACGCTTGTGATACCCGTAAGGTCGGCTGTTGCACAAGCATCAATAAAGCTCTTAACCGCAGCCATCGTTTCAGAATTGTCAAAAATAATTTCTGTTCCTACCTGAGCAGATTTAACATTTGCACCCGTAAGCATAGTTAGATTTTCAGGCTTTTCTGTCACCTGCTCCAAAACTTTTGACTGGTCTGAAACAAGGATATAAACATCACCATACTGAACTGCATAGGTAGGCTGTGTTTCAGTAACACTGATTATAATTTTATCAGGTATTCTCTTTCTTATAACAGCCTTACCTATGTAAGGATTTATTTTTTCAATAGTCTGAGTTGCCTTAAACGAATTGACAAGGAACAAATTATCGCCAACGCTTATATTAGAGCTTTCAAGAATTTGCTCATCTGTATAATAATTACCATCATTTCCGCTGACCTCTATTGTTGAGATACGGAAAAATACAGTAAGAGATAACGCAACACCTATACCAACAATAACCATAAGTAAAAGAACATAGGTCAAAAGGCGTTTGCGTTTTTTCTGTTTTTTCTTCTTCAAAGCGTGAAGTCTTCTCATTTCATCTCTTGAAAGAGGTGCTTTTTCATTATTATAGCGTGCGGTAGATTGTCTTGCCATTTTTACTTATTCCTTTCTTTTAATATCTGCTCCTACAAGCCTTAATTGCCTTTCTAATTCTTCGTATCCTCTGTCTATATGATAAACATTTGAAATTTCTGTCTTTCCTTTTGCACAAAGTCCTGCAATAACAAGCGATGCACCGCCTCTTAAATCTGTTGCCATAACGCTTGCACCTGAAAGACATTCTACACCTTCAACGATTGCCACCTTTCCCTCGACCTTGATTTTTGCACCAAGCCTTGCAAGCTCGCTTGCGTGTTTATATCTGCTTTCAAAGATATTTTCAACAAACACGCTTGTTCCTTGTGCTACACTTGCAACCGCCATAAGAGGTGCTTGTGCATCAGTAGGAAATCCTGGATGTGGCATTGTAACTATATTTTTTATCCTTCTGAGCTTTGGCGGAGCCGTTATCATAAGGGCATTTGATTTTTCATCAATGCTTATAAAACAGCCCATTTCTTCAAGAGTTGGTAAAACCAAGCCAAGATGTGAAGGCACTATATTATCAATTAAAATACTACCATTTGTAACAGCGGCACAGCACATATAGGTTGTGGCAACAATTCTGTCTGGTATAACAGTATGCTCTGCTGAATGAAGCTTTTTAACTCCCTCTATTGTAAGATTGCCCTCGCCCGCTCCATATATCTTTGCACCACAGCTATTCAAAAAATCAGCCAAATCGCTGATTTCAGGTTCTCTTGCCGCATTCACAACAGTAGTAACACCGTCTGCACAGCAAGCTGTCAGCATAATATTTTCAGTTGCACCAACACTTGGAAACGAAAGCACTATTTCAGTCGCCTTCAACTTCCCCTTTACCTCAAAGAAAAGTCTGCCGTATTCCTCTTTAACCTCAACGCCGAAACGCTTGATTGAAGAAATATGCAAATCAATAGGTCTTAATCCTATCTCACAGCCACCCGGAAACGATAACTGTGCCCTGCCCATTCTTGAAAGAATAGAGCCAAGAAAGACAACGGACGACCTCATCTCACGCATAAGGGAATCTGGTATATCATATCGGTTTACACCTTTTGAATCAACTATAACGGTATCTGCCTGACGGCTGACCTTGCAGCCGAGATATTCAAGAATTTTTATCGCTGCTTCAATATCAGTAAGCTGCGGACAATTATGTATAACACATACATCATCTGTCATAAGAGCCGCTGCCAAAATAGGTAACGCACTATTTTTTGCACCGTGAACATTCATTTTTCCTGAAAGTCTTTTACCGCCTCTTATAACTAACCGTTCCACACTAACACACCCTTTCACACAATAAAGAAACGGGCAAACCTTGCCCACCTCATACTATGCTTTAAGGTGTTTTCGTGTCACTTAATAAAAGCTTAATTGAGAAGTCCCATTATAACATTGTAAATTCTTTCGTTTGAATCAATAATTGAAGTTTTCTTTGCATTGTCGCCCAACGCTTTTAATTTTTCTTTGTCGGACAAAATCTCATTAACAGTCTGTGTAAGCTTTTCGCCCGTAAGGTCTTTTTCCTCGATAAGCAACGCTGCATTTTCATTCACAAGAGCCATAGCATTATGATACTGATGGTTTTCAGCAACATTAGGTGACGGAATAAGTATAGCCGCCTTGCCCGATGCCTGAATTTCACTTATAGAGCTTGCACCTGCTCGGCAAATAACGAGGTCTGCCGCTGGCAAGCACTTATCCATATTGTTTATATACTCAACAATTCTTATATTCTTTTCTTTTTCAATGTCAACGCCTTTTTCTTTGAGCTTTTCAGGCACCCATAAGCCATATTGTCCCATAGCATGAATGTACTGATACTCTCCGCTTGAATGAGTTTTTGAAATAAGCTCAACAACTGCTTCATTTATCGCTTTTGCACCAAGACTTCCGCCCATTGAAAGAATAAGCGGTCTGTCATCAACTTTAAGTTCTGCACGAGCAATATCCTTATCTGAATTTATAATTTCACTTCTTACAGGCAAGCCCGTGAGAATACAAGGGTTTTTAGAGTTGAAATATTTTTCGGCTGCCTTTGTTGTGAGCATAACTGCATCAACATCTTTTGCAAGCACCTTATTTGTTTTGCCTGGAAAAGCATTCTGTTCGTGAATAGCAGTTTTAAAGCCGAGCTTGACTGCTTCTCTCAAAACAGGGCCGCTTACATATCCGCCAAA
This sequence comes from Clostridiales bacterium, assembly GCA_024680655.1. GTDB lineage: Bacteria > Bacillota > Clostridia > Oscillospirales > Acutalibacteraceae > UMGS263. The sequence goes on from JAILBY010000239.1 coordinate 5,021, forward strand.
GCCGATTACAACATCAGGCTTGAATTCAAGAAGAATTTTCTTTGCCTGAGATGATGCTTTGAATATCTTGAAAACAGTTTCAATATTTCTTTTTATATTCTGAACTGACAGTTTTCTTTGAAAGCCAGAAATTGTTATTGTTTTAAAATCAAAGCCTGCCTGAGGGACAAGCCTTGCTTCCATTTTCTCCTTTGTTCCTATAAACAGAATTTCAGCGTCAGGCTGTTTTTCTCTGATATACCCTGCAACTGCAAGAGCAGGATTTATATGTCCGCCTGTACCACCCGTGGCAAATAAATACTTCATCATTATCCCTCTATATACTCGTATTTTTTAGTAACCATATTATTATATCATATAACACAAAAAAATGCACCCTCTTTTTGCTTTATAACAGAAAGAGGGTTTATATATTTTTATTATTTTTTCAGACCTTTTTAATATTTGCGTTTCTCGAAACGGAAAGTATCATTCCGAGTTCACCGAGCAACACCCAAAGAGCCGTACCGCCATAGCTGAAAAACGGCAAGGCAATACCCGTATTAGGCAAGGTATCTGTTACAACGCCAACATTCAGAACAACCTGTATTCCTATCTGGAAGATAAGACCAAGAACAAGCAGACAGCCGAATCTGTCCTTTGCCTTCAAAGCTATTGAAACACCACGCCATATCAAAGCGGCAAAAAGTAAAAGTATAATAACTGCACCCACAAAGCCAAGCTCTTCGCAAACAATAGCAAAGATAAAGTCGTTTTGCGGTTCAGACACATAGAGGTGCTTTTGCTTTGAAGCACCTATACCTGTACCGAGGAAGCCACCCGAAGATATTGCATAAAGTGACTGATTAGTCTGCCATCTTGTATTAAGAGGGTCATAGTTCTTATCAAGCCATGCAACAATTCTCTGACTTGCGTGAGTCGGTAATATATCAGGTTTTATTATAACTATTATAACGGCAAGTGCAACAACACCGATACCAAGAATAAACCAATAGCGTTTAACACCGCCGAGATACATCATAACAACGCATATTGCAACTATAAGAATAAAACCGGAAACGTGATTTTCAAGATAGATAAGTCCACCGAAAACCATCATCAGAATTGCATAGGGCACGAAAGCAAACGGCTGAGTTCTCAGCTTCTTTTGCTCACGCTCCATTCTGTAAGCACAAAACAGCACCACCGCCACTTTTGCAAGGTCGGAGGGCTGGAAAGTCGGCAAACTCGTACCAGGAACATATATCCATCTTTTGAAATCAGGTGTATCAGGAAGTGCTGGAAGCATAAGAACAACAACAAGGAGCAAAAACGATAAGCCTATAAGAGGATATGCCGCAACCTTAAACCATTGATAGTTTATTCTTGAAATAAAGAACATAATGGCAAGCCCTGTTACAGCAAAAATAAACTGTCTTCTTATATAGTAAAGGCTATCGCCCTCATTATAGTAAGCATAAGAATAGCTTGCAGAAAAGAGCATTATAAGTCCAATCGCAAGAAGCACAATAGTTATGCCTGCAAAAAGAGGGTCAAAACCACCTTTTGCAAAAAGGGGCATTGTAGGTCTTTTATTCAGATTTCTTTCCTGCTCAGCCATAACCTTCTCCTAAAATTTTATTTGACAAAATATTATTTATTGAATACAACAACGCCGTAATAGACAAGCAAAATACCTGCTATACTGCCGATAATGTTTATTATTGAAAATACAACTACTATTTTAACCTCACTCCAACCACTCATTTCAAAGTGGTGGTGTATAGGTGCCATTTTGAAAATTCTCTTGCCGTGAGTAAGCTTGAAATAACCTATCTGAATAACATCAGACATAGCTTCAATAACATATATAATTCCCACTGGCAACAAAATTATAGGACAGTCAACACCAAAAGCAAGTGCAACAATCAAACCGCCCATAAACAGTGAGCCCGTATCACCCATAAAAACTTTTGCAGGATGCCAGTTCCAGACAAGGAAGCCGACACAACCGCCAGCAAGAGCGGCGGCAAGTATGCTAACGCCCGCAAACTTCTGTAAAGCAGCTATAACTATGAAAGCAATAGCAGCCGTAAAGGTTACGCTTGTGCATAAGCCGTCTATTCCGTCTGTAAAATTAACTGCATTTATAGCACCATAGATAACGCACAAAGCCAAAAGCACAAACCATATTCCCAAATCTATTTTACCGCTTACAAAAGGGATAACCGTATAAGTACAGCCCTGCGAATAAAGGCAAAAGATATAGGCAAGGCTTAACGCAAGCTGCATAAATGTTTTTTGTTTTATTGTAAGACCAAGATTTCTCTTTTTTGCAACCTTTATATAGTCGTCGATAAAGCCTATTACTGCAAAGCCAAAAGCCATAAAGAAACCGCCCCAGAGCTTTGCCATATTTTGATTTAAGCTTATGCCGAGTTCTGTTTGCATAAGCTTTGAGCCAAGTAATTTATCTGTTATGAAAACAACTGCAACTGCAACGGTGATACCTATAACAAACATTATACCGCCCATTGTCGGTGTACCTTGCTTTTTCTTGTGCCACGATGGACCTATATCAAGAATAGTCTGCCCGAATTTAAGCTTGTGAAGCCAAGGTATCATAACAAATCCCAAAGCAGCAGTAATTACAAAAGCAATTGCAACTGCTAATATTATACCCACAGTCGTATTCATAAAATCAAAACATTCCTCTCAATTATTGTATATTCTCGTAAACGCTTTTTATTACATCTTCAAGCTTTATTCCCCTACTTGCTTTAAAAAGAACAGCGTCACCTTGTTTTATCGTTTCGCAAAGCTTATCAGATAATTCTTTTTTATCCGTAAAAGAAAATACATTTTTCATACCGTTTTCCTTTGCTGATGAAGCTATATCCTTAGCTCTTTCGCCAAGAGTGAAGAGCATATCAACATCATTTGATGCTACCATCTCACCTGTCAAGCTATGTGCCTTTACAGATATATCGCCAAGTTCAAGCATATCTCCTAAAACCGCTATTCTACGCTCTTTTCCGAGTGAGCAAAGAGAAGAAACAGCCGCTTTCATTGAATCAGGGCTTGCGTTATAGCAGTCCTCTATGAAAGTAATGCCATTA
>JAILBY010000247.1 GCA_024680655.1 Clostridiales bacterium
TGATGATGCACTTGCACCTGCTGATGCTGCTTCAATGCTTCTCTTAAAGGAACAGCTTTCAGATGTTCTCAAAACTCTTACGCCAAGAGAAGAAAAGGTGCTCTCTTTAAGATTTGGTCTTGAAGACGGTCACCCACGCACTCTTGAAGAGGTTGGTAAAGAGTTCAAGGTTACTCGTGAGCGTATCCGTCAGATTGAAGCAAAGGCTTTGCGTAAACTCCGCCACCCAAGCAGAAGCAAGAAGTTAAAGGATTTCCTTGATTGATGTTAAATAAGGACTTGACTTGCTCACCGCAAGTCAGAACCTTGTTGGTATTAGCACTTGGAAACAATAATAAAGACAGCTTTGAGATGAATTTCTTAAAGCTGTCTTTTTTTGCTGTTATTTTTCTTTTTTATAACTTGTTTTCTATTTCTTTATCTTCCCTTTTTTGAATTCATCAACAAACCAGACATTATTTATCTGAAATTCTTTGCCGTTGAGATAGTTTAAATCCTCTGCATCCGTTGTGAAATCGAAAACGAGCTTATATGAATAAAGTGCCTGCTTTTTATAATTTGTGCCTTTGTTTATTGCATTTGTGCCATATTTTCCGTCACCTAAAAGAGGGTGACCTATTGACGCTAAATGTGCTCTTATCTGGTGAGTTCGTCCTGTCAGCAAATCTATTTCAACAAGACTTAACCCATCCTTGTAATCAAGCACTCTGTATTTTGTCTTTATGGTTTTTGTGTTTTCACGAGGCTTAGTATAAACAAAAACCTTGTTTTTATTTTCATCTTTATAGAGATAGCCGACGAGCGTTTCTGCACTCTTTTCAAACTTCCCGTGAGCGATACACAGATAATATTTATGCAATTCTCTGTCTTTCATTTTCTGATTTAATACTCTCAACGCCTGTGCTGTTTTTGCGGCTATAACTATACCGCCTGTGTTTCTGTCTATTCGATTAACAAGAGCGGGAGCAAAGGCGTGTTCCTTTTCTGGATTATATTCATCCTTTTCATAAAGATAGCGTGTTACTCTTGTGATAAGAGTATCAGTATATTCGTTATCGTCAGGGTGAGAGAGCAGACCGACCTTTTTATCAAGCAGTATTATATTTTCATCTTCGTAGATTATATCGAGCTTTTTTGAAGCACGCATAAAATCGTACTGCTTTTCTGGCTGAACGAAAAATTCATCGTTTATGTATAATTCAAGAATATCGCCGACTTGAAGTCTTGTTGATATTTCTGCTCTTTTTCTGTTTATTTTTATCCTTTTTGTTCTTATGTATTTATACATAAGTGATTGAGGCAAGGCAGGAAGTGCTTTGCCTAAAAATTTATCAAGACGCTGATTAGCATCATTTTCTGTTATTGTAAAGCTTTTCATTTTTTTCACCTTGAACATTTTAACATATATTCTTGCTTTTCAAAAGAGGAAAGATAGTGTATAATTAAAAAAATAATGAATTAAGGGGGGGATTTTAATGCACGAAGGGCATCGTAACAGATTAAAGGAGCAATTTCTTAAAAACGGACTTGAAAATTTTCAGCCACATAATGTTCTTGAACTGCTTTTATTTTACACAATCCCCCGTAAAGATACAAATGAAATTGCACATAGGCTTATAAATGAATTCGGTTCGTTAAGCGGAGTATTTGATGCACCATTGACCGAACTTACAAAGGTTGACGGAGTGGGCGAGCATACGGCTACTCTTATAAAGCTTATACCTGAATTATTGAGGGTTTATTCAACTGATAAATTTTCAGGCGGTATAGTTATCAGCAATCGTGAAGAATTATATGAATTTATCAAGGCTGAATATATCGGCTGTGTGAACGAAAAATTGCTGTGCCTTTGCTTTGATAATAACGGTAAGCTTAAACAATGTGCCTGTATTTCAGAGGGTACTGAAACAGTAGCAGAGGTTAATGTTAAAAAGATAGTGCAGATTTCCCTTAAAACAAACGCATCAAAAATCATCGTAGCACACAATCATCATAACGGAGTGGCAGCACCATCTTATCAGGATATTAAGGTGACAAGCGACCTTTATAAAGTGCTTTCACCGATAGGCTGTAATCTTGTTGACCATATTATCGTCGCAGGGAATGATTGTTTTTCTATGGCAAGCAGTAAAAAGTTTGCACCTATATTTTTAGGTATGAATATTTCAGGCAAATGATAAAACTTACAAAGCCTTGCTTTTTTGATGATTTTAAGTGTAAGGCTGAAAAATGTACGGACTCTTGTTGCGTAGGCTGGGAAATTGATGTTGATGAAGCTACTCTTGAAAAATACAGGAATTTGAATGATGATTTTTCGCAAAGACTTTTTTTGAATATCAGCAGTGAACAAACACCGCACTTTATACTTGATAAAGAGGAGCGTTGCCCGTTTTTAGATAGCTCTAATCTCTGCGAGATAATAGTGCAAAAGGGTGAGGACTATCTTTGCGAAATTTGCAGAGAACATCCGAGGTTTTACGAGTGGTATTCATATTATAAAGATGCAGGGATAGGTCTGTGCTGTGAAGAAGCGTGCAGACTTCTTTTTTTGAAAGATAATAATATACATTTTATCGAAGAAGAAACAGACGAACTGCCACAAGAAACTTCTGATTTTGAACAGAGTGTTATTGAGCGTATGCTTATTGCAAGGAAAACGGTTTTTGAAATTATTGCATATGATAATTTAAGCCTTTTTAAAAAGCTTGAGCTTGTTAAGGAGCTTTCAGAGGAAATTCAGGAAAAAATTGATTTTGAGGAGTTTTCGCAAATAGATGAGCTTTGTTTAAAATATCGCAATATCAAAAGCGTTGGAGAGTACAAGCCTGATTTTAAAGAAATTCTTTCTGTTCTGAAAGAGCTTGAAGCATACGATGAAGAATGGAATTCACTTCTTGAAAAAATAGAGGAAGCTGTTAATTCGGGCAAGGCTGAAAAGCATATTTTTAAAAGCAGAATTTTTGACTATGAAAACTTGATTTCCTATTCTGTTTTCAGATATTTTATGAAGTCACTTTTTGATTTTGATTTGACG
>JAILBY010000249.1 GCA_024680655.1 Clostridiales bacterium
AACAGGAATTCTGATAGTTCTTGCCTGGTCTGCTATCGCTCTTGTTATAGCTTGTCTAATCCACCAGGTTGCGTAGGTTGAAAATTTAAAGCCCTTTGTATAGTCAAACTTATCAACTGCTTTGATAAGACCTAAATTACCCTCTTGGATAAGGTCGAGAAACTGCATACCTCTGCCCACATATTTCTTTGCGATACTAACAACAAGACGAAGATTTGCCTCTGCAAGACGCTTTTTTGCCGTTTCATCATCATCAGAAATTCTGATTGCAAGTTCAATTTCTTCTTCCGGTGTAAGCAAAGGAACACGGCCGATTTCTTTAAGGTAAACCTTAACGGGATCTTCCATAGCCACATTCTTTGTTTCGCCCGTACCAGTCGGATCCTGACCTTTTGTGACATCAAGGTCAAAGTTAATATTATCAAGTGACAAATCGCCGAAATCGTCAACTATCTCAATGTTCTGTCCCTCAATAGTATCATAGAGCTTGTCAAGCTCTTCAATATCGAGGTCCATTTCAACAATAGCAGCATCGATTTCTTGTGTTGTGAGTTTTCCGCTTGCCTTACCTTTTTCAAGCAAAGCTTTAAGTGCAGGTTTCTTTTCCATATTTTCCATATAATCCTTCTCCTCACTCGTTATATTTATTTTAAGTCTATTTTTTTAATTTATTAAAAGCATTAAGAAATTGCTCGTCCGTCATTTCTTCAACCTTTGCCGAAGTTAGCCGTTCTTTTTCTTTTTTTATAACCTCAATGCAGGAATTATAGTATTCAATATCATTATCAAAATTCCCCATTTCAGCCTGCAAAGCAACAAGCCGATTGCGTTCCTGCTCGGAAAGCTCCTGACTCATATAAAACAAATCGGTGCTTTTCCCCTGATTTATTCTTTCAGAAACAATCTCAAAAACCCGTTTGTTAAACTCTGTTATAAAATCATCAGCCATTATAGGCTCGCCCTTTGAAAGATAATCGGGGCTTTTCAGTAATGTGACAATAATCTCTTCTTCTGCCTTTGTTCCCTTAATCGACAAACTTCTTTCGGGGTTAACTTTATCATTATACCCCTGAATGTCTTTTTTTACAAGATTAAATCTTTCTTTTGCAGCAGTATTTGACTTTTTTCGTTTAAGCTTGCTTATCTGTTGAAGCAAAGCGTCTTTACTCACATCAAGTTCCTGTGACAGCTTGCCAGCATATATATCGCACTCAATCGGATTATTAAGTTGTGCCAAAATGTCCGTAACCGCTTGCAAGAAATTAAGCTTACCGTCAGAGGTTGACAAATCGTACTTCTCACGCTCGTTCAAGATTTTATATTCAGTATCATTCATAGCCCCTTCGAGCATACCCTTAAAGCGTTCAGCACCAAATTTTCTTATAATTTCATCGGGGTCCTTACCGCCCGTTAATTTCGGCACTCTGATTTTTATACCCGTCTGCAAAAAGATTTTTATTGCCTTTTGTATCGCCTTTTGCCCTGCTTCATCGGTATCATAAATCAGAATAACCTCATCAGCATATCGTGAAATCAGCCTTGCCTGTTCCTGTGTAAGAGCCGTACCAAAGCTTGCAACAGCAGTTGTAAAACCAGCCTGATGAAGTGCAATAACATCCATACCGCCCTCGGCAAGAATAAGCTTGCCGTTATTTTTATTTTTTGCAAAGTTAAGTGCAAAAAGCTGTTCTGATTTTTTATAGACCAAAGTGTCCGAAGTATTTATGTATTTAGGCTTTGAGTCGTCAAGCACTCTTCCGCTGAAAGCAAGAACATTTCCGCTTGTATCAATAAGCGGTATCATCATTCTGTTTCTGAAATTATCATAATAGTTTACGGAATTATTCTTTTCACTTTTTCTTGCAAGTCCTGCTTCAAGAAGCTCTTGCTTTGAATAGCCCTTGTCCTGCATATAATTTATAAGAGAATGCCAGCTTTCAGGTGCATAGCCCAAACCGAAATGCTGTATAGTTTCCTTTGTTATTCCTCTGTTGAGCAAATAATCAAGGCACTCTTTACCCTCTTGTGACAAAAGCGTTTTATAGAAAAACTTTGCCGCCGCTCTGTTTATCTCTTTTATTCTCTGTTTTTTTATAGAAAGAGAATTGTCAACATTATCAGTCGGCATCTGAATTGAATAACGGTCACAAAGAAATTTTACTGCATCATAGAAATCAAGGTTTTCAATTTCCTTGATAAAGTTTATAACATTACCACTTGCACCACAGCCAAAACAATGGTATAACTGCTTGTCCGTACTAACGCTGAAAGACGGTGTTTTTTCATTGTGGAAAGGGCAAAGGCCAACAAGATTTTTACCCGCTCTTTTTAAATTGACATAAGAAGAAATAACCTGTTCAATATCAGCCTTACTTCTGAGCTCGTCAAGGAATTCATCGCTTAGCCTTGGCACCTTTTTCACCGCCTTTACAATAATATAGTCAATAATTTAATACTGCCAGGATTTTGGTATGTATATTTCATAGAAGGTATTTATCGCAAAATTATCCGTCATACCAGAGACATAATCGCAAGCGGCTCTTTCAACACCAGCCTCTTTGCTAATTCTGATACATTCTTCCGACATCTGTTCGGGATATTCGCAAAAATGATAGTAAAGCTTTTTAACAACATCGCTTGCCTTGCCCTCTTCACTTTTGCAAATCGGATTAGTATAAACCTTATCAAACATAAAATCGTGTATCTCATCAAACGCTTTTTTTACGTTTTCAGCCATTCTAATATCGTCTGTGCTGTTTTGAGTGACTGAAATAACAAGCGTATTTATTCTTTGAGATTTTGTTTCGCCCAAAATTTTCCTTATACTCTTTGGTATATCTTCATTTTTAAGCACGCCCGCTCTGATAGCATCATCAATATCGTGATTTATATAGGCAATTTTATCGGCAACCTTAACAATTCTGCCTTCAAGCGTATCAGCCTCTTTGCCTCTTGTGTGGCAAACTATACCGTCACGCACTTCATAGGTAAGATTAAGTCCCCTACCGCCTTTTTCTATAAAATCAACAACACGCAAGCTCTGTTCATCGTGCTTAAAGCCCTCTGGAAAAACAGCGTCAAGAGCACGCTCGCCAGCGTGTCCAAAAGGCGTATGCCCTAAATCGTGGCCAAGAGCAATAGCCTCGGTTAAATCTTCGTTAAGCCTTAAAGTTCTTGCAATCGTTCTTGCAATCTGTGAAACTTCAAGCGTATGTGTAAGTCTTGTTCTGTAATGGTCGCCCTCGGGAGCAAGAAAAACCTGAGTTTTATTCATAAGGCGACGGAAAGCGGCACAATGCACTATTCTATCTCTGTCACGCTGGAAAGGAGTTCTTACAGGACATTCTTCCTCTGGCTTCTGCCTGCCCTTTGTATTTTCAGCAAGAGCCGCATACTCTGAAAGGCTTTCACGCTCTTTTAAATAAAGGTTATCTCTTATAGAACTATCCATATAATATTACCCCCTAATAATCTTATACTCTAAAAAAATTAAAAATCCTCTTTTGTGACAAATTTTTTTAAATTTTCATATATTCTTCTCTCAAAAGCTTGGCAAAAAGCTTGCCGTTGCTTATATCTGTAAGCGTTGCATTGAACATAGGGAGTTTGTCAGACGGGATTTTTATTTCAACCTTAACATTATCTTCAAAAACGCTGTCTATAATTTCACCGCCAGCCTGAGCGACAACGCTCGGCAATTTACCGTAAAAATTATAATCACATTCAACGATAAGAATAGAGCAAAGCCCCATTGTTATAATCTGACTTGCTTCAAGTGCAAGCTTTGAAGTATGGGAATAAGCACGGACAAGTCCGCCGCCACCCAAAAGAATACCGCCAAAGTATCTTGTTATAACAACACAGCAGTCTGTAACATCTTCTTTGAGAATAACATCAAGTGTCGGCATACCTGCCGTTCCCTGAGGCTCGCCGTCATCAGAAAAGCGTTTAATCTGCCCTTCACGCAAGCAATAGGCATAAACATTGTGCTTTGCGTCCCAATGCTTCGCCTTTATTGAATTTATAAAATCAACTGCCTCCTGCTGAGTTTTTACGGGAGTGCAATATCCTATAAAGCGTGAATGTTTAACTATATATTCATCATCTGCTGCTTTTAGCACAGTTTTGTATTCATTCATAATTTTACCTGCCAAAAAAACAATAAGACGGTGAAACAACTGTAACACCGTCTTTTTCGTTAATAATATTAGCCTTTTTTGTTGTAACGCTTGTTGAATCTATCAACGCGTCCGCCTGTATCAACGAGCTTCTGCTTACCTGTAAAGAACGGATGGCAGTTTGAGCAAATATCAACACGCAAATCCTGCTTTGTTGAGCCTGTTTTAAACTCTGCACCGCAAACACACTTAACAGTAGTCTGCTGGTAATCTGGATGTATGCCTTCTTTCATTACTGTTCACCTCACATATCTGCATTGAAGTCAATTAACAGGAGAATTATAACACAGCCTTTTTTAAAAAGCAACTATTATTTTAAAATTATTTTACTTCAACCGCCTTATCGAGTGCAAAGGAATAAAGAACAGTTTTTTCAACGGGCATTTCAAAGCAAAGTGTCAAAGCCTTTGAATATGTTTTTATCTGCCCTGTATATCTCTTTATAAGTTCATTTTCACTTTTTACCTTGTCTGTTTTGTAATCGACTATAATTATCTTATTGTCCTTAACAAAAACACAGTCTGCAATACCTTGGATTAAAATTTCCTCGTCTGCCATTTCGCAAGGTATATCATTATAAAAAGACGAAAGCTTTTCCAAATTTGCAAATTTGTATTCACGATGGATACTGTCTGCCGAAAGCATTTCCTTTGCCAAATCGCTTTCAAAAAATCTTTCAACCTTATCAACTGCAACAGCCTTCTTTTCACTTTCTGTAAGCATTCCGTTTTCAAAAAGTCTTTCACATTCTTCGTCAAGCTTATCAATATTTTTAAAATCAACATATTGCATAAACTTGTGAGTAGCAGAGCCTATCTGAGCAGGGGTAAGCTTTTTTTCATTCAAGAACGCCGGCTTTGAGTGTGCAAAGAATTCAAGGTCAATGCCATCAACTTCTTTTTCAGACGCAGCTCTTTTTGTAGGAATTTCAGAAAGCAAGGAATATTTATATTTGAAGTCGGCTTTTTCTTTTATAAGATTTATTTCTTCCTCACTTGCATTTTCAACCTTTTTCTCCTGATTTTCCTCTGAAAGATTTTCAAGGCTTTTTATAATATCAAATTTCACATTAAAATCAGCAGATTTTTCAACATTAACATATTGTGCAGATATTTTTCTTAATATATCAGCGTCCTTGTGTTGAAGTGCAACGGCAATTAACCAATCAGAATATTTTTTACATTCGCCGACAAAGAAAGGACTGAACTTATTTAATTCAATGCTTTTTTTCTTCTTTTCTGCAAAAGTATCCTCTTGTTCCTCTTGCTCCGTTTCTTCAACAGCCTCCTGATAAAATCCATCAATCTGTTGATATAAGTTAGCATCAATAAAGCCTTTCGCCTTATCAATAATTTTAAACAAGAAATTCCTCTTTGCTTTTTTGGATAACACAGTATTTTCTTGTTGCACCGCACTTTCGGCATTACCTGTTTCCATAGCAATATCCTTTATCTGCTTTTCAAGATTTTTTTCAAAAGAAACAAAAACAAGTTTATTTCTCGCTCTTGTCATAGCAACATAGAAAATTCTCAGTTCCTCGCTTATATCCGCTTTTTTCTGAGCAAGCTTTACAGCCAGAGAAGGCATTGTTTCAGCCTTTATACATTCATTTACAATTCTCTTTAAGCCGATACCATATTTTGTATTGAGTTTAACTGTTGATTTGCTATTGCCAAAAGAATTAGCACAATTTCCGATTATGCAATAAGGAAATTCAAGACCTTTACTTGAATGTATCGTCATAACCTTAACAACATCAGCATTTTCAGAAACAACACAAGCGGCTGAAACATTACTTTTTTCTTTCTGTATTTTTTCTATATAGCAGAGAAATGCAGAAAGTCCCTTGTATCCTCTGCTTTCAAAATCAGTTGCATTTTCAAGCAAAAGTTGAAGATTAGCTTTTCTTTGCTGAGCATCGCCCATAGCCTGAACCATAGCCTCATATTCAGTTGAATAATAAATTTTTCTTATTATTTCATCTGTTCTGTAAGTTGCCGAAAGAGAGCGTAAATACTCAATGTTATTTATAAAATCATCAAAGCGTTTATCTTCGTTTCTGTATTGCAAAACAGAAGAATAAAGCGGGATGTTTTTATTTTCACAACGGATTTTTGCAATATCATCTGTTGTAAAAGAATAAAGAGGCGAAAGCATAACGCTCATAAGAGGAATATCCTGCAAAGGATTATCAATAACCTTTAAAAGAGAAATTATATATGAAATCTCTTTTGTTTCAAAAAGACTGCCCGTCACATTTGCAAAAGCAGGAACTCCGTTATCATTTAAAACCTCTGCATATTTTGAAACATTTTTCTTGCCTCTTAAAATTATTGCAAAATCCTTGAAGCTTACTCTACGCTCACCCGTTTTTGTCTTTATGATTTTACCCGATTTTATTTCATTCTTTATGTATTCAGAAATAACCCTTGCCTGTATTTCATCTTTATCCATATCATCGCAATCTTGCAATTTATCTCCCTGAACAAAGAGAAATTCAACATCAGAATCAGAGCCTTGCTTATTTTCATCATTAGGCACAAGCTCTTCTTCATAGTTGTAATCAATACCGCCATATTCGTTACTCATAATCTTTTTGAAGAAGAAGTTTACCATTGAAATAATGCCAAAGGTGCTTCTGAAATTCTTGTCAAGATATATCTTTGCTGGATACTTTGGATTTTTGCTGTTATAAAAATCAAATTCATCTTTCATAGCAGTAAAAATTTCAGGCATAGCTTGTCTGAACCCGTATATGCTCTGCTTAACATCGCCGACCATAAACAGATTATTGTTTGAAAGTGCTTTAAAAAGCATATTCTGTGCTTCGTTGGTATCCTGAAATTCATCAATATAAATTTCCTGATACTTCGCAGAAAGCATTTTAGCAAGCTCGGTTTTGATAGGCTCACCCGTCGCCTCGTCAACACCCTCAACAAGCAAATCAAGTGCAAAATGCTCTATATCCGAAAAATCATAAGAAGAAATTTTTGCTTTTTCCTTACCTATTTCATCACTAAAAGCATTTACAAGCTCAAAAAGTTCTTTAACAAGCAGATAAAGGCTTTCTATATCCTCTTTGAATTCAGCTTCTGTGCAAGGCATAAAGCCCTTTATTTTTTTCATCACCTTGTCAACCTTTGAGCGAACCTCTTTAAGCAAATCCGTCTGTTCACTATCATAGCCCTTTGGAAGTGCTTTGACTTTTTCATTTTTAAAGCCAAGAACAGCGTCTCTTAATTTATCCCAAGAAAATGCCCTTTCATCTGTAAGCCCATAGATTTTTTCAAGTCCGCAGTAATCAAGTAATATTGCTGGGACATATCTTTCAAGGAGCACTTCTTCATCGGTGTTTTTCAACGCATTTTTCTGTATCTGCATACAGTATTCAATAGCCGATTTTATATACTCCAAAACAACTCTGCCCCATTCACTCTTTTCTATATCAATATTCGAGTCAAAGGCTGAAAGTTGCTTTTCAAGCCATTTTTCAGAGAACGGAAAGGCTCTTGTATATTCATAAAGATTTATTATTTCATCTGCAAGTCTGTCATCATTTTTTCCGTCTCCGATAGTCTGTGAAAGAGTGAGAAAGACCTCTTTGTTCGGTTTAGAATATCTTTCTGCTATGATTTTATTGACCACATCACGCATAAGACTTTTCTTGTTTTCTTCCGAAAGAATCTGAAAATCAGGCTCAATGCCAAGCTTATAGAAATTCTGTTTAACAAGGTCGTTACAGAAGCTGTCAATAGTTGAAATATCAGCATAAGGCAAAAGCATTTTCTGTTTCAGAAGTGCTTTATTATTCTTATCATTGATAAGCACTTCATCTATTGCCTTGCACAATCTTGAACGCATTTCGGCAGCAGCGGCTTTTGTAAATGTAACAACAAGCAATTTATCAACACTGCAAGGATTAACAGTTGAAGTTATCTGCTTTATAACACGCTCGACTAAAACGGCTGTTTTTCCCGAACCAGCCGCCGCACTTACAAGTAATGTACCGCCTCTTGCGTCAATCGCATCCTGCTGTGCTTTTGTCCATTCAGTGCTCATCAGCCTCAAACTCCTTTTTAATTTCTTCCAAAGAATCTGCAAAGCTCATCTTCTTGATTTCTTTGAGCTTTTTCGATTCTTCATAACCGCAAACGCTTTTATAATCGCAATAGCCACATTCAACAGAAACAGCCTCTATCTTTCCGTTGTGAAGATTATTTCCCATCTTTTCAATCAGTGAGTCAACCTTCTTTTTAATCTGCCCCATCTGACTCAATGTAACTAATTTTTTATCATCAACAATAGGCTTTGCATTATATAAGCCCATTCCCTCCTGAACTCTTGAATCATTGAGAGCCATACCATTCATTTTATAGCATTTGAGCAATTCTTTTTTCACATCTGTTTGCTTTGTTCCATTGATAAGATAATTACCTGCTGGTTTATAAAGAATTGCGGCTGGTCTGATTTTTTCACCATATAGCTCTTTTCCGTTTTCTTCAATACAGAAAAGATATATTAACATCTGCATTTTAAGACCTTCAAGAACATCAGAAAGTTCAAAGGTTTTTCCGCCCGATTTATAATCGACAACTCTTACAAAGCTTTCATCATCAACCTGCATAACATCAACTCTGTCAACGCTTCCCGTTATAATAACGCTTCCTCCGTTTTCAAGTTCTAATTCGTACGGTTTTATCTGCCCGTTAGGTGCTATTGAAAGCTCAAAATCTCTTGCTTCAAACAAGCTTTCAGCAAATTCTATTGTTATGTTTTCAATAAGCTTATCAAGAGTTTTTAAAAGGTTGTTATAGAGATATACAAACTGCTCCGTTTTACCCTTTGATCCGCCCATATTTTCTTCAAGATATTTTTCAAGAAGTTCTCTTATTTTTGTTATTCTCTCCTCAAATGAAACCGAGCCAAGATTTTTACTTCCGATGTCCTTTATATAATTTTCAAGAACATAGTGAATAACAGTACCGTTTATTCTTGGATTAAGCTCTGCTTTTTCTCTTGTCATAGCGTTAATTCCGTATTTACAGAAGAAATTAAACGGACAAGAATAGTAATTTTCAATTTTTGAAGCAGAAAGATATATTTTTTCTTTAAAAAGCTTTCGTGCTATTTCTTTATCACTTATCTCAAAATCAGCATTCTTTTTTAGATTTTCTATGCTTTTTAATTTTTCAGCATAGCTTTGATTTGTTTCAAGATATTTTTTTATACTGCTTTTCAAGCTGTTTTCATTTTCAAATGAAGAATAAACCTCAAAAGCCGAGCGTTCACTTTCTATAAAGAATTCTGGTGAAAGTTCAAGCGTATTTTCCTTTTTGCATTGAGGAATAATCTTTTTTATCTCATCAACTATAACGGACGGATAAAGTGACTCGCCCGAAGCTTTTTTTCTTGAATAGGTTACAAAAAGCTTTTCCCTTGCACTGCAAATTGCCGAATAAGCATAGAACATTTCTTCAACTGCAAGATATTCTATATTCTTTGAAACTGCAACATCATATTTCTCGTTGAGCATTTTTCTTTCATCATTTGAAAAAAGGATATCGCCTGAGGTTGTTTTTGGAAAAATCCCTTCATTTGCACCTGCAACAAAAACTATCTTTTGATTTGTTGCCCTTATTCTGTCAGCACTTCCTACTGTTATTTCATCAAGTGCATAAGGTATAACGCCCAAATCTGCATTTGCAATAGCAAGTTCAAAAATACTTGCGAACTCGTCAACCTTAATAACGCTTTCGCCCATAGTAATTGCAAACTGATTTAGCATTTCCATAAGCATATCCCAAATGCGTTCCTGTTCAAGTGCTATTGACTGTTCGCCGTTTTCCTGCAATAATACTGCAAGCTTTTTCAGGTTTTCGTCTGCTTTTATTTCTATAATAAGTTCATATATCGCCCTTGCAATTTCTTTGCCCGTTGCGTCCTTACAAGCATAGCTGAACTTTTTTAAGGGTTCAATTACTTTTTTTCTTATCTCATTTATTTCTTTAAGTTCTTTTTCGGACTTTTCCTCTGACTTGATAGAAAGTCCCTGAGGGCTTTGAGTGAAATTTTCAAGCCAGGATAAGCCCGTTATATTCCACATAAAAGCATAGTTTTCAAGCGTTGAAATATTTTCAAGCGATATGCTGGTAAGTCCCGTTTTTAAGTATCTCAATATTGCATTAGTATCAAATGAAGATTTTACAACCGCAAGTGCAGAACGCACCAAAGCAATAAGAGGCTGTGTTGCAACAGGCTGACGGCTATCCTGAAAGAAAGGCACACCATACTTTTTCAAAGAATTGTTAAAGCTTCCTGAAATCTCTGCTGAATCTCTGAAAACAACTGCAATATCTCTTGCACGAACGCCCTCTTCACGCATAAGTCTTTTTATCTGTGCACAGATATAGTCACATTCCTGCTGAATATCATCACATTCACAAACGACAATATCATTTTCGCTATTTTCGTTATATACAGAATAATCGTTATTGAAAATATTTTTTTCAAGTTCTTTCAGCGGTTCATTCAAAAATCTTTTTCCGCCCTCTAACTTTAATGGTACAGCAATTTTAGCATTTGCCTGCTTTGCCATATTTTTCAATTGCTTGCCTGTCTTTTTGACATTTGAAAACACTCCAAGACCGTTATCCTTATCAGACAAATCATCAGTACAAAGCGTAATCATAACCTCGTTGCTTTGTTCAATTATACGCTCTATAATTTTCATTTCCTGACCTGTAAAGCCCTTAAAAGCGTCTATTGCGACAGTTCTGCCCTCAAAGAAATGATGTTTTTCAAGGCTTTTAGCAAGCCTTGAAAGTTCTTCCTTATCGTCAATAAATTTTTGTGCAACCAAAGCATCATAAGCTTGCATTATAAGCAAAATTTCCTGAATTTTATCTTTAAGGAATTTATCCTCTATTTTATTTGATACATGAAAGAACTCGTCAACGCTAATTGCATTTGTTTTTATTTCATTACTGAAAGAAAGCATTGAATTGATAAAGCTGATATTTTTTATATTCTTCTTATATATTTCAAGCTTGTCCTTAACGCCCTCGATAGCAAGAGCCATCAGAACAGTTCTGCCTGTATCGTCAATAATATCGCCATTTGAAGAGCCATATTCTCTTTTAAAAGAGTCAACAAGTCTTGTAAAGCTCAAAACCTCAATATTTCTTGCTTTTTTTATACCAAGCCTTTTGATAAGGAATCGTTCCGTTTCAAAAGAGAACTGTTCAGGCACAATAAGAATTATACCGTCCTCTCCGTTTTCGGCTCGTACAGCAATATTCTCTCTTATAAATTCAGTTTTACCGCTACCTGCTCTGCCAAGAATAAGCTGAAACATAAACTCACCTCTTCATTTTTTCAAAGATATAATATAGCACTATGTGGGCTATAATCAGTACAATTAGCTTTTTTTTTATTTTATTCCCAGGTTTTCCATACATCAGGCTTATATC
>JAILBY010000130.1 GCA_024680655.1 Clostridiales bacterium
TATGAATTCTATAATATAATATTGCCTTAAAAATGGCAATAGTCTTAACAAAATTTAATATTTATGTTAGAATTGAAAAAAATAAGATGTCAGGAGATTTTTTAATGATTGTAAGTATTAAAAATTCAAGAATAAAAGCAGATGTTACAACCGCTGGCGGTCAGCTCACTTCAATAGTTGACGCAAATGCAGTTGAATATCTATGGCAGGGCAACCCTGAATATTGGAACGGTCAGGCTCCGCCATTATTCCCTATGGCAGGTGTTCTCCGTAACAAAAGAGCGATTATGCCAAACGGCAAGGAATGTATCCTTGAAAGGCACGGTCTTGTGCGTAAACAAGAATTTTCAATTTTAGACCAGAGTGCAACCTCGGTTATAATGCGTGTTACCTCAAACGAAGAAACACTCAAAGCCTTTCCTTATGAATATGAATTCCGTGCTGCATACAGCATAAATGATAAAACCTTGACTACCGAATTTACTGCAATAAATATCGGCAAGGAGGATATGCCGTTCACCTTGGGCGGTCACCCTGCTTTCAACTGTCCTTTAACAGAAAAAGAAAAATTTGAAGATTACATAGTTGAATTTGAAAAGGTTGAAACTGCCGACTGTATGACAACGGATATTTCAACAGGTCTTTTGTATGCAAACAAGCGTGACAGAATTCTTGACAACACAAACATTCTTCCTATGTCACACAAATTGTTTGAGGTTGACTCAATTCCGTTTGACTCTTTGAAGTCACGCCGAGCAAAGCTTTATAATCCAAAAACAATGCGTGGTGTAGATATGAGCTTTGAGAGGCTTGATTATTTTGTTGTATGGTCATCACGCAACGGCGGTAACTTCGTTGCTCTTGAACCTTGGACGGGACTTGCAACCTGCGATGATGAAGATGATATTTTTATGCACAAAAGAGGTGCAAAGATATTAAAACCAAACGAAAGTATGAGCTTTAAATTTGATGTAACAATAATGAATTGACAAAGAATAAGTCCGTTGAGCTTTTCAACGGACTTGTTTTTTGTATATAGATTAAACTTTATCTTTCATTTTTTTCTTGCATAAAGCAATTAGTTAGTCTCCGACGGCTCGCATTCTCTTTTACCAGCGAAAGAGAACGCTCGGCAAGAGAACGCCGCCAGGGAGACACCCTCCACTCGAATAAAAGTCAGGTTTCTCCCTGGACTCTCTTCCACTGCCTCAGAAGAGCATTGAGACCGTGGCAGGTTTTTGGTTTTTACTAACTTTAAGTTTAATCTTACATCAGGCACTTGCAACGCCTGATGTTTTAGCTTTTCGCTATCAGCAAGCAAAAAAGCAAAGCCGTTGAAAGTGGCTTTGCTATATCAAGTTAAATTTCAGCAGAGTTTAAGAGCCTACGGGTTTTATCAGAGCAGAAATGAAAGGGGAGGGGATTGTTAAGGGGAACCAGACTTTTGTCGCACTAGTCTGGTTCCCCTTAACTTGACTTCTTTTGTTTCGTTTTCTTCTTCAACGAGAAGAAAATGAAAGCCCCGACGGCAGTCGAAAGGTAATTGATTTATCTTTTTTATTTAGAAAGATAAAAAGGTTGCTTTTGTCTCCGACGGCTCGCATTCTCTTTCACCAGCGAAAGAGAACGCTCGGCAAGAGAACGCCGCCAAAGGGGAAACCCTCGAAGTCGCACCCTATTCGTGTTTCCCCTTTGGAAACCCCTTCCTGTGCCACTAAAAAACATTGAGACCGTGGAGGGCTTTTGGTTTGTACTAACTTTAAGTTTAATCTTACATCAGGCACTTACAACGCCTGATGTTTTTAGTTTTATCTTTTTTAGTTTTTCAATATCAGCAAACAAAAACGCAAAGCCGTTGTAAGTGGCTTTGCTAAATTAAAATTAAATTTTTGCAGATGGCAAGAGCCTACGGGCTTTATCAGAGCAGAAATGAAAGGGGAAGGGATTGTTAAGGGGAACCAGACTTTTGTCGCAGTAGTCTGGTGCCCCTTAACTTGACTTCTTTTGTTTCGTTTTCTTCTTCAACGAGAAGAAAATTAAAGCCTCGACGGCAGTCGAAAGGTAATTGTTTTATTTTGCTTAATTTAGAAAGATAAATTTTTTAGTTTAGTCTCCGACGGCTCGCATTCTCTTTCACCAGCGAAAGAGAACGCTCGGCAAGAGAACGCCGACAGGGAGACACCCAGCTAAAGCATAAGTTCCACCAACCAAATCAAAGATTTGGGGTGTCACTTGTCCAAGTCGCCTTAAAGTCGGGTTTCTCCCTGTACCCTCTTCCTGTGCCACTAAAAAACATTGAGACCGTGGCAGGTTTGCGTTTTGTTTTCTGAAAATTTCTTCTGAATTTTCACTAAAAACCAAAAACTTTTTCTTTTATCATTGAAAAAGTAGAGATAAAATCATTCGGCAACTTGTAATTGTTTTTTTGATACTATATAATAGAAAAGAATTTTTATAATAAAAAAGATAATAAAAAGAACAAAGGGAGTGAAACAATGTCATCTACTATTGCGGCGATTGCAACGCCGATGTCTGCTGGTGGTATCGGTATCGTGCGAATTTCAGGCGAAGAGGCACAGCAGATTGCAGATAAGGTTTTCAAAGGTGTAAAAGGCATAAAGCTTGTTGATACACAAGGCTATGTTGCACAGTACGGAAAAGTTTATGACGGTGATACTCCTATTGATGAAGCTATTGCTCTTGTTTTTAAAGCACCAAAAAGCTATACGGGTGAAAATGTTGTTGAGTTGAGCTGTCACGGTGGACTTTATGTTATGCAAAGAGTTCTCAGGGCAGTTTTCAACGCTGGTGCAACGCCTGCACAGGCAGGTGAATTTACTAAAAGAGCCTTTTTAAATGGAAAGATAGATTTGGCTCAGGCAGAGTCCGTTATGGGCGTGATTTCCGCACAAGGTCAACAGGGGTTGCAAGCCTCTTTGAGCTTGCGTGAGGGCAGACTTTCAAAGAAGATAGATGAAATTACAAACAACCTTATTTCGTCTGCCGCACATATGTCTGCTTGGGTTGACTATCCCGAGGACGATGTACCTGAACTTGATTTTTCAGTTTTAAAAGAGCAGTTTGAGTCGGCTCGTGAAAGCCTTGAACAGCTTTTGAAAACCTTTGATTCAACAAAGGCTATAACGCAGGGCGTAAATACAGTTATTGCAGGCAGACCGAATGTTGGCAAATCAACTCTTATGAATTTGATTTCCGGCACAAAAAGGTCCATTGTTACCGATATTGCAGGCACAACAAGAGATGTTGTTGAACAGACGGTAAGGCTTGGCGAGGTTGTTATGAATCTTGCCGATACAGCAGGAATAAGAGAAACTGATGACCCTGTTGAAAGTATAGGCGTTGATATTGCAAAAAAGAGAATTGAGAGTGCAGAGTTCATTCTTGCAGTTTTTGACGCTTCACAGACTCTTGATAAAGAGGATAAGGACTTAATAGAACTTTGCAGAGATAGAAATGTTATCGCTGTTATAAATAAAACAGATTTAGAAAAACAACTTGATACAGACTATATTGAAAGCAATTTTAAAAATGTTGTTTATATAAGTGCTTCGTCTGGTGATGGTTATGAAAAATTAAGCGATTGTGCCGCAAAAATACTCGGTACTGATAAGATAGATACAACCGCCGCCGTTATCACAACTGAAAGGCAGAGAGCGTGTTGCGTAAAGGCTGTTGAGTCTATAAACGAAGCCTTGTCCGCTATGGATATGGGGCTTACGCTTGACGCTATAAATGTGTGTATTGATGATGCTGTTTCTGCTTTGCTTGAACTTACGGGCAAAAAAGCAGGCGAAGAAATTGTTAATAATGTTTTTCACCGTTTTTGTGTGGGTAAATAAGGGGATATTATGGAATATTTTGCAAAGGAATATGATGTTATAGTAATCGGTGCAGGTCACGCTGGAATTGAAGCCGCTCTTGCAAGTGCAAGGCTTGGCTGTCAGACGGGACTTTTCACAATCAATCTTGACTGGGTTGGCAATATGCCTTGTAACCCGTCAATAGGCGGTACTTCAAAGGGACACCTTGTAAGAGAAATTGACGCTCTTGGCGGTGAAATGGGTAAAGCCGCCGACGCTAATATGCTTCAAAGCCGTATGCTCAATGTGGGTAAAGGTCCTGCCGTTCACTCTTTGAGAGCACAGATTGACAGGCGTGAATATACAAAGTATATGAAGCATTGTATTGAAAAGCAGGAAAATCTTGAACTTAAACAAGGCGAGATAATGGATTTGATAAAGCTTGAAAATGGCTTGTGGCAGATTAGAACACGCCTTGACGCACTTTATACTGCAAAATGCGTTGTCCTTGCAACAGGTACATTTTTGGGCGGACGGGTTTATGTCGGCGATGTTTCATACGAGAGCGGACCTGACGGAATGTTCCCTGCAAACGCTTTAAGTATTGCTCTTAAAAAACTCAATGTTCCATTAAGACGATTTAAAACGGGCACTCCGTCAAGAGTAAACAGAAGAAGCGTTGATTTTTCACAGCTTGAAATACAAAACGGCGATGATGAAATTGTTCCATTTTCTTTTGATAATCAGCGTGAGCTTGAAAATAAATTGCCTTGCTACATAACCTATACAAACGAAAAAACAAAAGAAATTATACTTGAAAATCTTAAATATTCACCACTCTATTCGGGTAAAATTGAGGGTGTAGGTCCTCGCTATTGCCCAAGTATAGAGGATAAAATTGTACGCTTTGCAGAAAAAGAAAGACATCAGATTTTCATTGAGCCTTGCGGTGCAGAAACAGAGGAACTCTATTTGCAGGGGCTTTCTTCTTCCTTGCCCGAGCATGTTCAGTTGGCGTTTCTTAAAACTATCCCTGGGCTTGAAAATGTTGAGGTTATGCGTACAGCTTATGCTATTGAATATGATTGTGTTGACCCGTTAGCATTAAAGCCGAGCCTTGAATTTTTAGATTTAGAGGGACTTTTTGGAGCGGGACAGTTCAATGGTTCAAGCGGATACGAGGAAGCCGCCGCACAAGGACTTGTTGCAGGTATCAATGCGGCTCTCAAAGCAAAGGATAAAGCACCCTTTATTCTTGACAGAGCTTCATCTTATATCGGTACACTTATTGATGACCTTGTTACAAAGGGCTGTTCGGACCCATACAGAATGATGACTTCACGCTCGGAATACAGACTGATTTTAAGGCAGGATAATGCTGATATAAGACTTACTGCCTATGGTCACGATTTAGGTCTTATTTCCGATGAGCGATATAACAAATTCCTTGAAAAAATGGAAATGATAAAATCGGAAAGGAACAGAATAAAGAGGGTATCTGTTCAGCCGAGCAAGGAGCTTGATGAATTGCTTGAAAAAAGCGGAACAGCACCGCTTAAAACGGGCGTGAGATTTTCTGAATTGCTCAAACGCCCTCAGCTTAACTATGAACTGTTAAAGCCTTTTGATAAAGATAGACCTGATTTGCCGAAAGAGATTTTTGAACAGGTCGAAATAGAAATAAAATACGAGGGCTACATAAAAAGACAGCAGGCACAGATTGATGAAATGAGAAGACTTGAAGTCAAAAAAATACCTGAAAACATTGTCTATAAAGATGTTGTAGGGTTAAGGCTTGAAGCACAGGAAAAGCTTGAAAAGGTAAGACCTGAAAATGTAGGTCAGGCTTCAAGAATTTCAGGAGTAAGCCCTGCCGATGTTTCTGTTTTGCTGATTTATCTTAATAAGAATTAAAAAAGAAAAGAATAAAAAAAAAAGCAAAGATTTCGGTCTTTGCTTTTTTTCTTTTTTAATTTAATAAGTATCATATAGCAAAGCCACTTCCAACGGCTTTGCTATTTAGTTTTATCTATCTTTCTGCTTTGAGCGTTCTCTTTGCGTGCACAAAGAGAACGCTCGCAAGAGAAATGCAGTCAAGGGGAAGAAAATTTCGAGTTCTCTTCCCCTTGACAATCCCTTTCTTCCCGACCAAAGTGTATCGCCACTTTGGAAACACTCTTGTTCTATCGGCTAATCTTCATAAAAGCCTTTAATTTTTATCTTACTTTAAGTCTGCTATTTATAGATATGCTACCGAATAATTTTATCTATACTTTATTACTGATAAAAGAAAAAGTCTTTGCGTATCAGTAAAAATTTAGAAGTAAGTTTGAGAAAATTTATCAGCAAAGGCGTTGAAAGTGGCTTTGCAAGATTAGAATTAAAGTTAGTACAGACCAAAAAGCCCGCCACGGTCTCAATGCTCTTCAATGGCACAGGAAGGGGTTTCCAAAGGGGAAACACGAATAGGGTGCGACATCGACAAGTGACACCCCAAATCTTTGATTTGGTTGGTGGAACTTATGCTTTAGCTGGGTTTCCCCTTTGGCGGCGTTCTCTTGCCGAGCGTTCTCTTTCGCTGTTGAAAGAGAATGCGAGCCGTCGGAGACTAAACCTATTATTTTATGCAAGAAAAAAATGAAAGATTAAGTTTAATCTTTTTTCTTTATAAAAACATCAAAGCCACTTCTGCAAAGAAACAGAAGTGGCTTTTTATATTAAACAATAATCAAAATCTACATTCTTACTGGAATCCCTTTTTCGTTGAGATATTCTTTCAATTCCATAATCGGCACTTCGTTGAAATGGAAAAGTGATGCGGCAAGAACAGCGTCTGCTTTTCCGTCAACAAAAGCATCGTAAAAATGGCTTTTCTGCCCTGCTCCTCCCGAGGCGATAACAGGCACTCCAACACTTTCTGAAACAGCTTTTGTAAGAGCCAAGTCATAGCCCTGTTTCTGTCCGTCACAGTCCATACTTGTAAGCAAGATTTCTCCCGCACCTCTTTCGACCGCTTCAACTGCCCATTTAACTGCATCTATTCCCGTAGGAAGTCTGCCTCCGTTGAGATAAACCTCCCAACTGCCGTTATCTGTCCTTTTTGCATCAATGGCACATACTACGCATTGACTGCCGAATTTATAAGCGGCATCATTTATAAGCTGAGGATTTCTTACTGCGGCTGAATTAACGCTTATTTTATCTGCACCTGCTCTCAAAAGCTGTGAAAAATCATCAACAGACTTTATTCCTCCGCCAACGGTGAAAGGAATAAAAATTGAGTTTGCAACACGCTCGACTATATCGAGCATAGTTCCTCTGCCCTCGTGTGTGGCGGTAATATCAAGCAAAACTAATTCGTCTGCACCCTTTTTATCATATTCTATTGCACATTCAACAGGGTCACCTGCATCACGCAGATTAACAAAGCTAACGCCCTTTACAACACGCCCCATTTTAACATCAAGGCAAGGAATAATTCTTTTTGCGTACATTATTCTTTACCTCCTATTTCATCAACAAAGTTTTTCAAAATCTGCAAGCCGACCGCTCCGCTTTTTTCTGGGTGAAACTGCGTTGCATGAATATTGCCCTTTTCAACGGCGGCGTGAATATTAACTGCATAGTTTGTTGTTGCGGCAACCTCGTCCTGATTTTCTGCCTGCAAATAATATGAATGAACAAAATAAACATAAGAGTTCTGTGGGATTGACTTAAATATTCCGTCTGTTTTCAATATGTCAAGAGAATTCCAGCCTATCTGAGGAACTTTAAGATTATCCTTGTTCGGTATCTTCGTTATCTTTCCTTTTAATAAGCCCAAGCCCTTTACATCAGGCGATTCCTCCGAGCTTTCAAAAAGCAACTGCAAGCCAAGGCATATACCAAGAAACGGTTTGCCCGAGTTTGCCGCATCTTTAACTGTCTGAACAAGCCCAGACTTTTCAAGGCTATCCATA
>JAILBY010000152.1 GCA_024680655.1 Clostridiales bacterium
AGGTGAAGATGCATTCAAGCTTTATGATACCTTTGGTTTCCCTATTGATTTGACAAAGGAAATTGTTGAGGAAAAGGGAATAACTGTTGACGAGGAAAAGTTCAATGCACTTATGCTTGAACAGCGTCAGAGAGCAAGAAACGCAAGAAAAGATGCAGGTGCTGATGCTTGGAAAGGCACGGGCGATGTTGCAAAAGACCTTGCAAAGACTAACTTTGTGGGCTATACAGAGCTTGAAAATAACGCAAAGGTTATCGCTGTTATAAGCAACGGCGAGCTTAAAGATGAAATAAATGCTGACGAACAAGGCGTAATTGTTCTTGACACTACTTCTTTCTATGCTGAAAGCGGTGGACAGGTTGGCGATGTTGGTATAATCGAGGGCGATGGCTTTACCTTTGAGGTTGACAATACCACAAAAACAAGTGGCGGTGTATTTTTACATCAGGGTACAGTTCTTGACGGTACTGTAAAAGTTAATGCAAAGGCAAGTGCAAGAGTTGACAAGGCAACAAGATTTGCAACTATGAGAAATCATACTGCCGCACATTTGCTTCAAGCTGCTTTGCGTTCAGTTCTCGGCACTCATGTTGAACAAGCTGGTCAGCTTGTAAATTCAAAGGAAGTTCGTTTTGACTTTTCCCATTTCTCTGCACTTACATCAGAAGAAATTGCAAAGGTTGAAAATATTGTAAACAGTCAGATACTTTCAGCAATTCCTGTTACAATGACAGAAATGCCTATCGAAGAAGCTAAAAAGCTTGGTGCTATGGCTTTGTTTGGTGAAAAATACGGCGATGTTGTTCGTGTCGTTGAAGCAAAGGGCTGTTCAGTTGAATTTTGCGGTGGTACTCATGTTGATAACACTTCAAAACTTGGTTTGTTCAAGATTATAACCGAAGCATCTGTTGCTTCTGGCGTAAGAAGAATACAGGGCGTTACAGGTGAGGGCGTTATTGAATATATAAATCATAACAGTAAAATTCTTGCAGAAAGTGCAAGCATTGTTAAGGCAACAAATGTTGATGATTTACCAAGACGAGTTTCACAGATTACTGCTGATTTGAAAAACGCTGAAAAAGAGAAATCAGAGCTTTCAGCAAAGCTTAATGCTATTGAAGCTGGTAATCTTCTTTCATCCGGTAAGGATATAAACGGAGTAAAGGTTATAACCTCTGCTCTTGAAAATGTTATGCCTAATGATTTGCGTTCAATGTGCGATGAAGCAAAGTCAAGTGATGAAGCAGTTGTGCTTGTGCTTGCAAGTGCAATCAAAGAAAAGGGCAATATTTCTTTTGCAGTTGCTTGCAGTAAGAGTGCTATCGAGAAAGGTGCACACGCTGGCAATATCGTAAGAGAGGTTGCAAAGCTTGCAGATGGTTCAGGCGGTGGTAAGCCTGATAGTGCTATGGCAGGCGGTAAGGATATAACAAAGCTTCAAACTGCTCTTGATGGCGTTGAAGGCATTGTAGCTTCTATAATAAAATAATTTTTGCAGGAGTTGATTTTATGGATTGTCTTTTTTGTAAAATTGTAAGCGGTGAAATCCCGTCAACTAAGGTTTATGAAGATGAAACAGTTTTTGCTTTCAAGGATATTGAACCACAAGCACCGGTTCATATTCTGATTATCCCTAAAAAGCATATAACTTCTGCTGCTGATATTACAGCAGAAAATAGTTCTGTTGTAGCACATATATTTGAAGTTGCCGCAAAAATAGCTAAGCAGGAAAAGCTTGACGACGGTTTCAGAATTGTTACAAATTGTGGCGATAGTGCTGGTCAGAGCGTTAAGCATTTACATTTTCACCTTATGGGTGGCAGAGAGTTTACTTGGCCTGCTGGCTGATAAAATAAAACAGAGCGAGGTTTTGTGAATTGAAAAGAGCGATGGCTGTAATAGGTTTTTCTTTCCTTATAACTTTGATTGCAGTCGGCGTTCTTGGTGAAAAGTCGGCTTGGATTGTTGCACTTTTGTCAGCAATTTTGTTTGTTGTTTCACTCTTTTCGGAAAAGCTTCGTAAAAACAGAGCTGTTTTGGTTGTAGCATTATGTGTGTTTTCAGCAAGTATCATATTCGGCTCTACATTTAATTATGTTTATAAGCCTGTTGTTTCTCTTGACGGAACGCAGGCTTATCTTGATTGTAAAATTATTGATAACCCGAAATATGAATACGGAAAATATTACTATAACGCTAAAATAACGGCTCTCAATAATGAAGCGTTTGATGCGAAGATAAGGCTTTCTTTTAAAGAGCCAATTGATGCAGATTATTATGATACAATTTCAGGCGAGTTTAAAATATATGCACTTGGCAAAACGAGTGAAAAATCTCTTACAAGCTATAAGGCAAAGGGGATTTTTATAGGTGGATATAATATTAACGGCTATGAAACAACCGAAAATAATCATAAGCCGTTTATGTATTACATATTGAAGTTTCGTGATTATATCTCTGATAATATACGCTCGGTGCTTACGGGTGACGAGGGTGCCTTGCTTTTTGGAATGCTGATAGGCAATAAGCAGTTCATTTCAAATAATATAATTGAAGATTTCAGAACAGACGGTATATCTCATTTGCTTGCAGTTTCAGGCTTACATCTGTCTATATGGTCGGGATTTATTATCGAGCTTTTCAACCATATAAAAATAAAAAGACGGCTGTCAGCTATTGTG
>JAILBY010000155.1 GCA_024680655.1 Clostridiales bacterium
ACCAACTGCTGCTATTGCAAGGAACAACGCAAATAACTTGCCCTTACTTACGGGTAAATCACCAACGATTTTGCCAGTCTGTCCGTTAAGACCAAAGGTAAGAGTCTTGCCTTTATATGTTGTATTTAAAAGCCATACAGGATAAAGAGCGTATTTTGAAACGCCTTTTGTAATCTGAACATTACTGCTCTTTTTTGTAACAGTTTCAAAGCCTTTTACTGTACCACGCAAGGTGTCCTCACAGCTTACTTTAAGACGCTGGTTTGCTCTGTCTATACTGTCTTCCTTAGAAACATCGTATCTGTCGGCAAGGTAGCCAGCAAGATAGGCTGTCTGGAAATCAACTGCTTCATTAAAATTGAAAGGCTCTATTGATTCCATAAGGTCGTCAGGCATTTTGCTTGAACCGTCAACGGGTATGTTCATAAAACTCATACTGCCTTCACGGAAAACATCATAGTGACTTGTTTCAACATAGTTATATTTTGAGTCGCTCCAGCTTCTTGTTCTTGTTGCATCGAATGATACAGCAGCATACGCATCACTGTCAAAAAGCCAGAACGGAACATATATGCCTTTTATTTCTTCAAGTTTGTTTTCATCCTTAAAAGCAGATGGTGCAAATTTTTTCTTTGCAACATAGTTTTTTAGAGCATTTTTTGCATCTTGCTTGTTGAGCTTGAACGGAATAACATAATCAGGCTTCAAGTCGCCCGAAAGTCTGCCTGACATAACAACGGGGTTGTTACAGAAAGGGCAGGAGGTAGCGGCAGTATTTTTGTCGCCAACAATTTCACCGCCACAAGACTTACAAACGAAAACAGACATTTCGTCATTTTCTTTCCATTGATTATCAGAATTTGTATCCCATTCAAAATTATCGGGAACTTGTTCAACAAGGCGATTATCCATATTTTTGAGTGTTTCAACATCAAATTCGCTGTCACAATACGGACATTTCATCTTTTGAGTTTGAGTATCAAAGTTGATAGCACCGCCACAGCAGGGACATTTATATTCAAATAACTCTGCCATATTTCATTCTCCTCTCGAAAATTTTGATTTAGATTATTTATTGTCTTGGTTTTCCGCAGTTAGTGCAGAATTTACCGCTGTTTTCTGCACCGCAATCAGCACAGAACCATTTACTGCTTTCTGGCTTTGCAGTTCCACAGTTAGTGCAGAATTTGCCATTGTTTTCAGCGGAACAGTTCGGGCAAACCCAACCGCCTTGTGTAGCCTGAGGAGCTTGCTGAACAGGTGCTTGCTGTTGAGACTGTTGCTGTTGTCCCATAGCAAAGAGGTTCTGAGCTTGACCTACGCCACCGCCAGCGTTCATAGCCATACCCATACCGACAAAGCCATTCATAGCCCCGCCCTCGTTAGCAGCGGCTGCACGCATAGCATCTGCCTGAGCACCAACAAGTGTTGCGCCTGCCATTGTAGGATCACGCATAATAGCATTACGCTGAGCCTGCTTAATCAATTCAGCGTCTTCTTCTGGAAGTGTAATAGGGTTAAGAGCGATAGAAACAACGCTTAAACCTCTCAATTGTGACCATTTTGCAGTAAGTGCTTCGTTCATAGCCTGTTCAAGCTCTGTGCTGTGACTTACTATCTGATTAGGACGCAATTCAAGCTCACTCAGCTTGCCGAAAGCAGGTTGAAGAGCACTTATAAATTCAGTTTTTAACTGGTTATCAATTTCTTCTCTTGAATATGCTTCTTCAACATTACCGCATACATTTGTATAGAAAAGAACAGGGTTTGTTACCTTGTAAGAATAAAGACCACTGCAACGGATAGAAACATCAATATCAAGACCGATATTTCTGTCAACAACCCTGAAAGGAATAGGGTTAGGTGTGCCGAATTTATTGTCAACTAATTCCTTTGTGTTGAAATAATAAACTCTCTGGTCCTTTGCAGTATCTCCGCCAAAGGTGAAACGCTTGCCGATTGTTGCAAAGCTTCTCTTTATGCTTTCACCAAGACCACCATAGAAAATTGATGGTTCTGTTGATGTATCGTAAGTGAACTCGCCAGGCTCAGCACAAACTTCAACAACCTTGCCTTGCTCAACGATAATCATACATTGACCGTTAGCAACAGCTATTATTGAGCCGTTTGAAATAATATTATCGCTACCCTTGGTGTTTGAAGAACGGCCAGAGGTGCGCTTTTGTCCTTTTACAACAAGTATATCCTTGTCAATACTGTCACAATAAAAATACTCTCTCCATTGGTCAGCAGTAGCTGAACCAAGGGCACCTATTCCAGCTTTAATTAAACCCATAATTAAAACCCCTTTCATTCAATAAAAAAAGTTATATTTCTA
>JAILBY010000098.1 GCA_024680655.1 Clostridiales bacterium
TTTTACTGTATTTCAATGCTTATAATTCCCGATAAAGACTTTTGTCCTTATCGGGATTTTTTCTTATTTTGCTTTATAAAGTTGTTGTTTTATGATATACTGAAATATAGATGATTTTTAGATTAAATTTTACCTTTTAATAAGGAGATTTATAAAATGGATATAATTGAATTGCAGGAAAAAATAAGAGAAGAAAAGGAAAAAAACGGCACTCTTATTCTTGCACATACTTATCAGTCACCTGAGATTATTGATATTGCTGATGTTACAGGTGACAGCTACGCTCTTGCAAAGGCGGCAACAAAATATCAGAATAAAAGAGTTTTGCTTTGCGGTGTTCGTTTTATGGCAGAAACTGTTAAAATTCTTTCACCTGAAAAAGAGGTTGTTTTGCCTGAGCCAGAGGCAACCTGCCCTATGGCTGAACAGATTTCACCTGAAAGAGTGAGAAAGTTCAAAATAGAAAATCCTGATTTTTCTGTTGTTGCTTACATAAACACAACTGCTGCACTCAAAGCAGAATGTGATGTGTGTGTTACCTCGTCAAGTGCAATTAAAATCGTTTCGGCGATGGAAAGTAAAAATATCCTTTTTATTCCTGATAAAAATTTAGGCTCTTTTGTAAAAGAAAAACTGCCTGAAAAAAATATTGTTTTGTGGGACGGCTATTGTCCTGTTCATAATCAGATAACTGCCGATGATGTTAAAAAGGCAAAGAGTGAATATCCCGACGCACTTTTGGCAGTTCACCCTGAATGTCCGAAAGAGGTTTTGCCTTTTGCCGACTATATCGGTGCAACCTCGGGTATAATTGATTTTGCTCTTAATTCGGACAAGCCCGTTATAATCGGAACAGAGGGCGGAGTTTATGATAGCTTGATTTTAAAGCATAAGGATAAAAAATTCTATCAGCTTGCAAAACAAAAGCTTATATGCGAGGATATGAAAAAAACAGATATTCAAAAGGTTTACAATGCCCTTGTAGGTAAAGGCGGAGAGAATATACAGCTCGATGAAACTTTACGCTTAAAGGCAAAGGTAAGTCTTGATAATATGTTAAAATACGGTGGTTAAAAACAGAACTTTATTTATCACCTTTGGAGGCAATTAAATTGCAGGAAAAATATGATGTTTTAATTGCAGGCTGTGGCGTTTCAGGTCTTTATTCAGCCTTGCAGTTTGACGAAAATGTAAAAATTCTTATTGTTTCAAAAAGAAAAGATACTCTTTCAAATTCATCGCTTGCACAAGGCGGTGTTGCTTGTGTGCTTGATTTTGAAAATGATAATTTTGATTTGCATTATAAAGATACATTTATTGCAGGCGGTAACAAAAACAACCCTGAAACAGTTGATATTTTAGTGCACGAAGGTCCTGACGATGTACGCAATATTATAAAAATGGGCGTTGAATTTGATACCGACGAAAACGGCAAGATTATGAAAACACTTGAAGGCGGACATTCAAGAAGAAGAATTGTTCACCACAAGGACCAGACGGGCTATGAAATAGTTATAAAATTGCTTGCAAAGGTTAAGAGCAAGCCTAATATAACCTTTGCCGAAAATACACTTATTACAAATATTGTTAAAGTCAATAGCGGTTTCAGAGCCGATTTGATTTGTGAAAATGATGAACCGAAAAGCGTTTTTGCAAGCTATTGTATTCTTGCAACGGGCGGTATCGGCAGAGTTTATCGCTATACTACAAATTCAGCAATCGCAACGGGCGACGGTATCCGTATCGCCTACGAGCTTGGTGCAAGAATAAAAAATTTAAGCTATGTTCAGTTTCACCCGACTGCTTTCAATTCACCCGAGGGCAGAGAGCAGTTTTTGATAAGCGAGGCTGTTCGTGGCGAGGGTGCATATCTTCTCAACTGTAACAAGGAAAGATTTATGCAACGCTATGATGACCGCCTTGAACTTGCTCCGAGAGATGTCGTTTCAAGAGCGATTATTCTTGAATCAAGAAGAACAGGCTCAAATAATTTCTATCTTGATATTACATATAAGGACAAGGATTTCTTGTATGACCGCTTCCCTGCTATTTCTGAAAGATGTAAGCAGGAGGGTGTTGATATAGCAAAGGATTTAATACCGATTTTCCCTTGCCAGCACTATCTTATGGGCGGTATTGATGTTGATAAAAATTCAAGAACAACTGTACCAAGGCTTTATGCAGTTGGTGAGTGTTCACATACAGGCGTTCACGGCAACAATCGCCTTGCAAGTAATTCCTTGCTTGAAGCACTTGTTTTCAGCCGTAGGGCAACTGATGATATTAAGCTTTGTATGGAAAAAGGCTTTGCCGAGGTTGAAACGGCAGATTTTACACCCGATTATTCAGGTGCACCACTGCCTCACGGTATGCGTACAGAAATACGCTCAATTATGCAGAGAGCTTATTTTGTTATACCCGACCAAGGTGCAGTGCATAACGGTCTGAAAAGAGTTGAGGCAATTCTTAAAAGATTGCGTAACGGGCATTTTGCAATAACAAGAGATTATTGTGAATGTCTTAGTCTTGCAACTATTGCTTTTATTATTTTAAGAGAGGTTGATGAAGGTTGAAGCTTCCACAGTTTTATGTTGATGATATTATTAAAAATGCAATTAAAGAGGATATAAACTATGTTGATGTTTCTGCCGATTATCTTATTGACGAAAATCAGCAGGGCAAAGCAAAATTTCTTGCAAAAGCCGACGGCGTTCTTTGCGGTCTTGATGTTGCTTTAAGAGTTTTTGAACTGCTTGATTCATCCTTCAAAGCCACTTGCTTTAAAAAAGATGGCGATACTCTTAAAAAGGGCGATATAATAGCTGAACTTTCGGGTAAAACTGTTCTGCTTTTAAAGGGCGAAAGAACGGCTCTTAACCTTATTCAGCATATGTCGGGTATCGCAACACAGACGGCAAAAGCAGTTGAGCTTTGCAAAGGCACAAATGCACAGGTTACAGATACAAGAAAAACTCTGCCCGGATTAAGAACCTTGCAGAAATATGCAGTAACCTGCGGCGGCGGAAAAAATCATCGCTTTAATCTTTCCGATGGTGCTATGCTCAAAGATAACCATATTGACGCAGGCGGCGGTATCACTAACGCTATAAACATTCTTCGCTCAAAGCTTGGACATATGGTTAAAATTGAAGTTGAAACAAGAAATCTTGACGAGGTAAAAGAGGCACTTGAAGCAGGTGCTGAAATCATAATGCTCGATAATATGGATTGCGATACAATGAAAAAGGCTGTTGAAATGACCGACGGCAGAGCAAAGCTTGAGGCCTCGGGCGGAATAACACTTGAAAATATCGGCGAGGTTGCAAAGACGGGCGTTGATATAATTTCACTCGGAGCAATCACTCACTCGGTAACCGCTTTTGATATTTCTATGAAACTTGTTTAAGGGGATTTGTATGAAGAAAAGGATACTTTGTTTTGCAGTTCTTTTGGTTTTTTGTGTTTCGCTTTTCGGCTGTCAAATTTCTAAAAAGAACGAAGAGCCGAATGTAGCACCAACTGTAAGAGTAACCTTGCCAGAGGGCTATACTTTGGTCAAAATGGCGTGGGCTTTTGAAGAAGCAGGTCTTTTCTCAACACAAGAATTTTTAGACGCTGCAAAAAGCTATGATTTTTCAAAATATGATTTTCTTGCAGACTCGGTTAATGAAATAAATATCTGCTTTAAATTAGAGGGCTATCTTTCACCGAACACCTATGAATTTTATGTGGGCGATACACCAGAGCAGGTTATAACAAAATTGCTCGACCAGAGAAAAGATGAGCTTACAGATGCAGTTAAAAACAGAGCAAAGGAATTGAATATGACAATTCACCAGGTTTTAACCCTTGCCTCTCTTATCGAAAAGGAAACATATAATTCCGAAGATAAAGCAAAGGTTTCCTCTGTTTTTCACAATAGACTTAATGCCGACGCAAAAAGCGGTAATCCTACAAGACTTCAAACCAACACTACCGATAATTATGCAAAGTATGTTATCGGCGTAGTTTACCCCGATTCTGTTGAGTATTATGAAAAATTCTATAATACATATACTTGTGTCGGCTTGCCGATAGGTCCTATTTGCAACCCGTCACTTTCAAGCATAATGGCGGCACTCTATCCTGATGATACTGATTATTACTATTTTGCAATAACTCAGAACGATTCAAAATATGCCAAAGACTATGAAACACATAAGGCAAACTGTAAGGCATTAGGTTTAAGTAATTATTAAAAACATAAAAAAATGCGA
This sequence comes from Clostridiales bacterium, assembly GCA_024680655.1. Classification (GTDB taxonomy): domain Bacteria; phylum Bacillota; class Clostridia; order Oscillospirales; family Acutalibacteraceae; genus UMGS263. Next base: position 4,257 of record JAILBY010000098.1, read on the forward strand.
CACAAATTCGCTAAATTAGACAAAGTTGTTCTATGTTGTTTTATGCACTTACAAAAAATAATCTAAAAATATGGTTATATTCAATATTGAAAAAATCTATTGATATAAAGTAAAATTTATACGGCAACAGTTTATATGTTGCCGTATATTTCTTTTTTTAGAGGTAAATATGGTTTATTTAATTTTAATGTTTGTTGCAATAGCAATAGAATTTTTTACAGTACCGCTTTATGTCAAGAAATGCTGGCCGAAAAAAAATAAAACCTCGCTCAAAATCAAAATGGTATGCTCGGCTTTGTTTATAGCCACTGCCGTATTTGCAATTTTATATTCGCAAAACTTCGGTATCTATTCAAAGCTTATGCTTTCTGGTTTTGTGATGTCGTTTATAGGCGATTTCTTTTTGCATGTCAATAGCAAAAAATCTTCGTTTATCTTTGGTATAACCGCCTTTTTCCTTGCACATATTTTCTATATAGGTGCATATTCAGTTTATATGGAAAAAAATTTCGGCAAGGGCATTTTCGTCTGGTGGCAGATTTTAATTATACTTGTTTTGTGCTTAATAGCACTTTTTGTCGGTTACAAAAAGAAGCTTCAACTCGGCAAGCTTGTTGTCCCTGCCTGCCTCTATGGTATTGCACTTGCAACAATGCTTGTAAAAGCAATCTCACTCGGTGCTATGGCTCTTTCTGATGGCTTTGTTATGCCTCTTGTTCTTCTTGGCTTGGGTGCAATCTCCTTTACTCTTTCCGACTCAACTCTGATATTCATTTATTTTGGCAATAGCAAGGGCTATAAAATCAAATTTTTCAATAGCGTAACCTATTTTGTGGCACAAATTCTTCTTGCAACAAGTATAATTTATCTCAAATAAAAAAATTTTGTGTTTTTTAGAACTTTTTTGTCGTTTTCTGTTGACAATAGATGGTTAAAGTGATAATATATACTCGTTCTAATTAGAACGAAGGGGGTTATTTTATGGAACTTGAATTATTAACTGTTCGTCAGTCAACTTATCATCTTTACAACAAAATGTTTGAAAAGATACTCAAAGAATTTAATATAACTCAGCTTGAAGCAGATATTCTTCTTTTCCTTGATGACAATAAAAAGTGTGATACAGCGTCAAGCATTATTTCTGCAAGACACCTTTCAAAGTCACATGTTTCATCATCAGTTGAAAGTCTTGTTTGCCACGGCTTTATTACTCGTAACAAGGACGAAAACAATCAAAAGGTTGTTCACTTGAAATTAACCGAAAAGGCAAAGCCTATAATTGTTGCAGGTCACAAGGTTCAAAAGGAATTCAATAAGAAGATTTTTGATGGTATTTCAGAAAAGGACGCAAAAATCCTTACTGCTACTCTTGATAAGATAAACAAGAACGCAACAAATGAATATAAAAAATATTCTAAATAAGAACTAAAAGCAGAGATGAAAAAATCTCTGCTTTTTAATTTTTCTCTTATTTCTGCCCTTATAAGAGCCTATGGGTTTTATCTATGTGAAAATGAAAGCCCCGACAGCAGTCGAA
>JAILBY010000233.1 GCA_024680655.1 Clostridiales bacterium
TATAGTTATTACTGTCGGCGAGCATAAGGAAAATCTTTTCAACGGGTATTTTTTGAGAGGAAATTATTTTGTTGAGCTTTTTCTCTGTCATAGAACACTCTTTGAAATTTTCATCAAGAATTTTTCCGTCGATAATTATGGCTGATATAAAGCCGTTATCTTCTGCTTTCAGCTTCATCATACTTGCTGTTGGCTGTTGATATTCGGGTTTGAGCATAACACTCAAAGAACCATCTGTTTCAATTATTGCATAATTTACTGTGTTTATATCAAAAACATCTTTTTTGCGAAGCGACTCCATAAGGTCGTCAACAGTCATACGCAGTAATTTCAGTTGCTTTTGGTCGATAATGCCCTGCCTTATGATTATGATTGAATGTCCCTGCATAACCTCTCTCAGTTTTTTAAATCGCATATTGAGAAAAGAGAAAAATATTTCAAGAGCAACAAGAACGGCGGCTGGAATAATTCCAGATATTAGCGGTATTTCGCTGTCTTGCATAGGAATTGAAACGACCTCGGAAATCAGTATCGTGATAACTAATTCGCTCGGCTGTAATTCACCTATCTGTCTTTTTCCCATAAGCCTTACAAAAAATATAACTGCAATATACAAAATTACTGTACGAAAAAGAACTATAAGCATATAATCAGCTCCAAAGTATTAGTTCTATTATTATTAGAAGAAAAATTGCTATTATTCGTATAAACATACGCTTTAAGTGGAATAACATATACAACTGATAAAATGGAGAGTTTATATGAATTTTTTTAACAGAGCAATAGAAAGAGCGTATTCTGTTGAAGAAAAAGCAACAGAGAAAAAAGTAAATATAAATTCAGTTCTTAAAGAAAATCTTGATTACTTAAAATCAAAATTTGGTAATAGCTTTGATTTGCTTATAAGAGAAACGAGCATAGGGGATAATGATTCGGCTTTTGTTATTTGTGACGGTATGTGCGATATGATGTTTATTTCCGAAAGTGTTATAAAGCCGATACTTATGGCGAGCCGTCTGCCCGAAAAGCCAGAGGAACAGTTGAAGTATATTTCCAAAAGGCTTGTTACAGATATTGAGCTTTGCGAGGTCTATTCTCTTGATAAGGTTATAGATAAGCTTACAAACGGTTTTGTTGTGCTTTTTATAAATGGTGCAGATTATGCGGTCTGCCTTGGCGTTCAGGGATATAAAACAAGAGGAATAGACGAGCCGTCCTTGGAAACGCAGGAAAGAGGTTCAAGAGAAAGCTTTACGGAAAATTTCAAAACAAATGTGGGTATGATTCGTAGAAGGCTCAAAACACCTCAGGCACAGTTTGAGATGATGCAGATAGGTAAATCAAGCAAAACAAATGTCTATCTTTGCTATATGACAAATCGTGTTGAAGGTGCAATTTTAAGTCAGGTTAAGCGTAAACTGAGCAAAATAGATATTGATACAGTTTTTGAGTCTGGCTATATTCAGCATTTTTTAGATTATAAGGGACATTCCTTTTTCAGCGGTGTGGGTGTTACTGAACGCCCAGATACTCTATGTGCAAAAATAACAGAGGGCAGAATAGGTATAATAGTTGACGGTACTCCGTTTGCACTTGTTGTGCCGTATCTTTTCATCGAGAATTTTCATAATATAGACGATTATTCAACAAGACCTTATTATGCATTCTTTATAAGAAGTTTAAAATTCCTTTCTTTTGTCCTTGCAGTTTTTATGCCTGGACTTTATGTTTCAGTGGTTATTTTTCATCAGGAAATGCTGCCGCCGTCAATTATCTTTGATGTTATGTCTGCTCACGCTAAAACGCCTTTTCCTGTTATGGTAGAGGCGTTGGTTATTCATTTTATATATGAAATAATGCGTGAGGCAGGTTTAAGGCTTCCTAAAAGTATAGGTCACGCAGTCAGTATAGTCGGCGGGCTTGTAATCGGCGAGGCAGCGGTAAGTGCAGGAATTATCGCTCCGCCGATGCTTATAATAGTTGCACTTACAGCCCTTGCTTCCTTTGTTATTCCTCAGCTTTATCAGCCTGTTTCTGTTTTGAGGTTGATTTTTATTATAATAGGCGGAACTATGGGAATTTTCGGTCTTATGATGGGGGCAGGACTGCTTGTTATAAATATGAGTGCAATAAGTCCTTATGGTGTTTCTTATCTTTCACCGTTCACGCCCTTTGAGCTTGCCGCTATGAGAGATACTGTTTACAGAAGTCAATGGCAGAATCTGAGTAAACGGAATATGAAAATACAAAATTTAAAGGGCGTGAAGAAATAAATGCAGATGACTCAGAAAAAAATAGGTGCAGGTCAATTTTTTTCAATCCTTTTGCTTTGTCGGTTGCTTGTAAATCTTACCTTTAATTCAAACGATTCAAGCCTTTCGTCTTGCGATAAGATTATTTCCGATATTCTTACGGTTGCTTTTATCTTTGTTATGTCAATTCCCGTCTTTATCTATATGAAAAAGGGATGGGATTTTAGCGACTGTATTAGAAGTATATCGCCAAAGCTCAATAAGGCTGTCTGCTTTTTCTATTCGCTTTATTTCATTATTCTTGCATCTATTACAGTAACACGCTTTCAGCTTTTCACAACCTCAACCTTGGTTAGTGAGGGTAATGTAACTAATGTGTTATATATTGCGTTGCTTGTGCTGTCTGCATTGTATGGTGCGTACCTCGGCTTTCAGGCAATAGGCAGAGCGGCATTTATCTTTGCGATTGTTGTAATATCAGCGATTTTCTTCCTTTTTCTGACCTCTGCAAAGAACTTTGATTTTGTAAATATTACGCCTTTTTTCTATAATGGGACAAAAAATATACTGCAAAACGCAGTAAAAAATGCGGCTTCTACAACTGAAATTGCTATGCTTACAATGTTCCATTCAAGAGTATCGGGTAATAAGGTAAAGGGGCAAGCGATAACTATTTTAATTTTTCTTATCCTTGAACTTTTATTGAGCGTGCCGAGTTGTCTTGTGCTTGGCGATTTAGCACCAAAGCTTTTCTTTCCAGAATATGTTCTTGCAACAATGGCAAGCCTTGATATGCTGAAAAGCCTTGATGCGTTTATAAATGCTTGCTGGGTGCTTGCAGCAACAATAAAAACAGCGTTTATGATTATACTTTCGCATTTTTGCATAGGTAATGTTTTCAAAATCAAGAAAAATCTCCCTTGGCTTGTGGGAATAGCGTTGGTAGTATTTTCAATAAGCCTTGTTTTTTCAAAATATATTTCAACATTTATTTTAATAATCGGTAGCTTTAACTTTATAATCGCCTCTTTTGTCTTTTCTGTTGCAATACCTCTTATAGTTTTGATAGTTCACGCTTTAAAAGAAAGAAAAAATAAAAAAGAGGGTTTGCTATGAAAAAGATATTTTCTGTTTTTTTAAGCCTTGTTATAGTTATGCTTTGCTTTTGCGGTTGCTCAAAAAGTATAGGCAAAACAGACCTTAATCGCCGAAAAATTATAGTTGCAATAGGAATTGATGTTGAAGGTGATATTTATAAGCTTACTGTAAGAAGCTACGATCCTACTATGAAGCTTGCCGATTCGGCTGATTCTGGCGGAGAAAGCAAGACGATTATATATCACATAGAGGGCGAAACGATTGCAAAGGCTATTTCAAATATTATGCTTCAAACGGGCGACGAGCCAGCCTATGTTCAGAATAATATTATAATTATAGGCAAAGAGGTTGCTCAACGGGGAATAGATAAGGTTATAGACTTCTTTGTCAGAGAAAAAAGGACAAGGTACAGCACTATGATTGCACTTTCAAACGATAAGGCGAGCGATATTATAGAGTGCGATTTTATGGGAAACTCTATGCCTCAAAAGGAACTTGAAGAACTGATAAATTCAGGGGCTTTGAGCGGTGAGGTTGAAAAAATGAATATTCTGCTTGTTGCAAAATATATGTCAGAGCCTACAACCGATGTCGTTCTTCCGATGCTTGAAGCATTCAGCGATGGCGAAAATAAAAATGTCCGTATTGCAGGTACGGGAATTTTCAAGGAATGTAAGCTCGTCGGACACTTTGATATTGACGAAACAAGAGGTATGCTGATATTTTCCGATAAGTTCAATTCGGGAAGTATATCGCTTGATGTTGACGGTGTTAAAATAACGGCAAATATAAAAAAGACCTCGTCAAAAATAAAGACGGAAATTAAAGACGGCAGAGTGATTTTTGAGGTTAAAACCGATGTGAAATGTGAGATTGATGAAATAGAGCGTAATTTCAATATGGCAGTTGATGAAGGTGAGGTTGAAAAAATCAAAAAGGAAGTGGCGGAAAAGATTTATGCTTCAATAAAAGGTGCGTTTGATAAAAGTACGGTTGAATATCAGTCTGATGCGTTACGGCTTGGTAAAAGACTGCAATTTCAGAATAAAGAATTTTTCAGAAATCATTATGAAGATTTTTCTTCTGTGCTTTCAAATGCTAAGCTTGATTTAAGGGTTAATGTTGAGCTTAATAAGATAGATGCAAAGGGTATGATAAATTAAAAAAAGCGTTCTCCTTGAAAATACGCTTCAAAGGAGAACGCTTGAATTTTTATCTTGTAAATGGGGTTGCGATACTTCGCACTCTGAAATCTATCGGTGCTCTTTCAACGCTGTGACGGTATATGCTCAAAATCAAGCCTATTCCTATATATATGCAAAGATTAGATGAGCCACCTGCCGAGAAAAACGGAAGAGTGATACCGATAACGGGCAAAAGGCGTATGCACATACCGATATTTATAATTGCCTGACCTGCTATCATAGCCGCCATGCCACAGCAGGCTATAAAAGCAGTGTAATTTCTTGCTTTTTTGCCGACTATAATTATTCTTGAAATAATAAGAATAAGCAATATTACAAGAAGTGCAATTCCAAGAAAGCCTAATTCTTCGCCGACAACGGATAAAATCATATCGTTTTCACTTTCAGGTATAGTGCCTGCCTGAGTGTAAGAGCCTTTGAAAAGTCCCTGACCGAAAATTTTGCCAGAGCCTATCGCATTGAGGGCGAGAGTTTGCTGATATGCTTCATTTTGTGCATAAAGGTCGGGATATATTATTGCAAGGAAACGGTTTTTCTGATACTGCTTGAATATAAATTTATCACCGAGCACCCATAAAACAGGGAATGCAACTGCAACGGCGGAAAAGCCGACGGCGAAATATATCCAATGAACACCGGCTATAAACAAAAGTGAAAGGAATATAAGAATAAAAACAAGAGCTGAACCATCATCGTGAGTAATCATAACGATACCTATCGGAATTAAAGCGTGAATTCCAAGAAGCAAAACTGTTTTGAAAGAGGCAAGATTATCCTTGACAAAGTTAAGATGTGCCGACATAGTTATAATAAAACCGATTTTCAGAAGCTCTGATGGCTGAAAGTAGAAAAAGCCTAAATTTATCCAAGTCTTTGCGTCAGGTCTTGCAGGCGGAGCAACGCCCCAGATGAATGTTATAATCATAAGCCCGATACAGCCGATTGCTATAACAGGCCATAGCTTGAAATAATAATCGTAGTCTATAAGTGACATAACAAGAGCGATAACAACACCGATACATAAGGAAGCAATCATTGTTATAACATCACGAGGAATTGACTGACCCTCTGATAAGGTGTACCTTGTTGCAGAATAAACCATAATAACACCGAAAATAGATGTTGCAAGGCAGATTAATAGCAACAGCTTGTCAGTTTCCTTTATAAAAAGTCTGAATTTTCTCATTTTGTCACCTCTGTAAAACAAAATCTAAAAGATATTATAATATTATAATTACTTTAATTCAAGTAAAAGTCTTTTACTATTTAATAAAATGTGATA
>JAILBY010000102.1 GCA_024680655.1 Clostridiales bacterium
GACAAACAATAAGCAGGCTGTTGCTGAATATGGTGTAAACCCAGAAGTTACTATTCAGGGTGAAATAACATTCTTACCTTGCCACAGCTTCAAATTAAAGCTCGAAGCTGACGGTGTTGTATGGCAGAAGGCTATTGCAGAAGGTCTTATTAAATAATTTAGTTTAATACAATCTTTGTCTGAAAGAGGGACTTTTTAAGTCCCTCTTTTTTATGCCTCAATGAATAAAAATTAACTAAACAATGCATAAAAAAGAATACATTGTATATTTATAAATTAGAACACTTCGTACTAAAACGAACTAAGAAAATTTTGTATTATCTTACAAAAAACAGCTGGAAAGATTTGCCATTATTTTGAAGTTTGATTATTGACTTTTCGTCAGTTTATCTTTTATAATAAGAGAGGCATTTGGGATTAGTAATAGAATTTTTTCAGATGTCGAAAAATTTTTTTCAAAGGAGAAATAAGAAATGAAAAAGTCAAAAATCATTGCATTGGTTATGGCAGTAATCGCAGTAATCAGTGCAGCAACAATCGCTGTAAGCGCAAAACTCGTTGAGGCTACTGTATCACTTGATATGGAACATTCAGCAACATCAGAAGAAATCTATAAGAGTGGTTCTTACAATTTCTTCACAGCAAACGCTCGTGTAACAGCTGGTGACGCTCTCACAGCAGGCAACGGCAACACATTCCTTTACACAAATAAGGTTAAGGGTACTATCTTAGCTTACCAGGCAGGTTTCTGGACAAACAATAAGCAGGCTGTTGCTGAATATGGTGTAAACCCAGAAGTTACTATTCAGGGTGAAATAACATTCTTACCTTGCCACAGCTTCAAATTAAAGCTCGAAGCTGACGGTGTTGCATGGCAGAAGGCTATTGCAGAAGGTCTTATTAAATAATTTTATTTAATATAGTCTTTATAAGAGGGACTTTCTTGAAAAGTCCCTCTTTTTATATGGTACTATTTTATTGACATAGCTTGTCTGTATATGATAAAATTTTTTTGGTTGAAATTGATTAGAGGAGGAGTCTAAGTGCAAAAGGCCTTTTTTAAAGATACAATAGTAAAAGTAGCAACTCTTGTGCTTTTGGCTGCAACATTCGGAATTTATATTTTTGTTGCGATGAATATGCTTGATGGTAAACTATATTGGTACCATTCTTTGATGGGAATAGTTTATTTTTCACCGCTATTTCTTTTTACATTTTTTACTTTGCTTTCTTATTATTTCTTTTTGAAGATAAAAGAAGACCATCTTGAAGAAACCTTCAAATCGTTAAATAACGGATATTTTAAAGTTATCTGCAAGGGTATGCTGAATTTTGTTATACTCGCTTTTGGCACTATGCTTTTGTTGCTTATCGGAGTTCTTGTTTCAGATTTAAAGTCGGAGCATTTTGGTCAGATTTTTGGCATAGTTTTAAATAGTTTGTTTTTTAACATTTTCCTTATTTCTATGCTCGGTGCTTTTGTCGGCTTGACTTGCTCCTTCACAAAACTCAAATCATCAGGAATAACCGCAGTTTTAATTTCAATCATACTTTTCTCACCATTGAACAGTATTCTTTCAAAGCTTTTCAATGCTTATGGCTTTGCAAGACTTTTTGAAATATTTGATAAGAGCGTAAAATGGGCTGATATGTTTAGCGTGTCTTTCCCAGATTATTCTTATAGAATTCAGATTATGGTTGGCTGGATTTTGCTATGCGTAGCTATTATTTTCTTAAAAACAATAAATTTACATAAAGGCTTAAAAATAACTGCCGTTATTATGGCAGGTGTTTCTTGCGTAGGCTTTTTGGCATATTCTCAGTTGCCGGCATCAAAGCCTGATGCATATGGCTATGATGAAAGCTGTTCGTTTACGGAGGCTCAGCGTTATTATCTTAAAGATGTTCCTATAAAGCAAGAAAAGCCTGAGTTTTCTGTTACAAAATATGAAATGCAAGTAAAGGCAAAAAGAGAGCTTGGCGTTGTTGCAACACTTTCAGTTGATAATGCAAATCTTGAAAGCTATAAATTCACTCTTTGCCACAATTATCGTGTTAACAGCGTTAAAGATGAAAACGGAAATAAAATGGACTTTGTTCGTGACGGCGATTATATAGAAGTAAAAAGTACCGCTCCGACAAATAAAATTACAATCGAATATAAAGGCAGTTCAACTCAATATTTTGCTAATTCATACGGAATAAATCTTCCAGGTTATTTTAACTATTTTCCACAGGCGGGTTATTATAGCTTGTTCAATAAAAATGTTGCCGATTATTACAGAATGTTTTTGTCGACTTCGGCTGAATTTGATGTAACGGTTGACACAAATAAAGAGGTTTTCTCAAATCTTGAAGAAACAGAGAAAAATCACTTTGTTGGCAACGCAAAATCGCTTACTCTTATGAGCGGACTTTATGAAAGCTACACCACAAATGGTGTTGAAATTATTTTCCCTTATACTAATAAATTTGCATTTGATAAAAGCAAATTCAGTACAACTATAATCACCTTGAAAGCAAAGGGAATAATAGACGAAAATACAACTAAAATTTTCTCTATACCAAGTGTTAATCAGCTTTCAACAAACACTGTATATGCACACGAAACAAATTATATTTTGATTGCAGGTGCACTTGAAAATGCAGAAATTTTGTATAATCAACAGCTTTATCTCGAAACAAAGAAAAATATTAAAGATGTATATGATGTTCTTTCAACCTCAATTACAAATTTTGAGGAAATAAGAGATATGTATGCTAAAAAAGGCTCTAATGGTCAATTCTCAAAGATATATTCATATACTGATGAATGTATAAAGATGTTAGGCACAGATGTTGTAATTGAG
>JAILBY010000252.1 GCA_024680655.1 Clostridiales bacterium
CGTCCTACCGACGAAGGCGAGCGTATTCGTAGAAGAAGAGAATGTATTAAGTGTGCAAAAAGATTTACAACCTATGAAATAATTGAAAGTGTTCCTATTGTTATAGTTAAAAAGGATAAATCAAGAGAAGTCTTTGACAGAAACAAGCTTATAAATGGTATGCTTCGTGCTTGTGAAAAGCGTCAGGTTTCTATTGAAACTATCGAAAAAGCAGTCAGCGAAATTGAGGCAGTTCTTCAAAACTCACTTGACAGAGAAATCACCTCTGTTCATATCGGCGAACTTGTTATGGAAAAGCTTAAAGATATAGATGAAGTTGCTTATGTTCGTTTTGCTTCTGTTTACAGAGAATTCAAAGACACTAATTCCTTTATGGACGAACTTGCAAAATTGCTCAATGAAAAGACAAGCAAAAACTAAAAATATCAAAGCCACTCTTAATTGAGTGGCTTTTCTTTTTACTCAAAAAAGACAGTCCTTATTTTACATAGGACTGTCTTTATAATTATTTGTAAGCAAAGCACTTCTTTCAAGAAGTTCTTTTTTAAACCTTTCGGGCGATTTTACCCTTATGCTCTCTGAATTGCAGAAAATAAAAGAAATAAGTTCTTCATCAAAATTCACTTTTTCTTTAATCAAGAAACTATCTTCATCATATTTTCTTATAACAATGTCACTGCCGAATAAGTCCAAAACTCTCTCAACACAAGAGTTTTTGCATATCAGTTCAACCTCTTGCGATAAGTCACTGACAAAGCGATTATTGATAAAATGCTTTTCTATTTCTTCGCTATCAAAATCAAGTGCTTTCTTTCCGCTTATTTTTAATAGCCTCATCTTATCAATACGCCAGCAAGCGATTTGATTATCTTCATCTTTTCCTACAAGGAAATAGCCAGATTTAAGCATTTTCGTCTTAACGGGCGTTACAGTTCTTTTTTCTTCGATAGTTTCTAACTTCTGTTCGGAAATAACCAAGCCTTTATCATAGATAAAATCGACCTGCTTCCTCTCCTCTATCGCTTTGATAATATTTTCAATATTTTTTAAAACCTCTTCATTTTCAGTTTTAAAGTTATTTCTATATTCCTGCTCGCCTTCAAAAAAAGATTTTTTTGAAAAAGCAAACAGCTTTGAAAGAATTTCAAAAGAAGCCTTTTCATCAAGAAAATCTGCTGACATCAAGAAATCTGAAATCAACTGAATTTGTCCGTTTTTAAGGAAAGAGCCCTTGCAATAAAAACCGCTTACATCGGAGCGTCTTTTCCTTATATCAAAACCAAATTCATTTAATGCGGAAATATCGGAATAAACTGATTTTCTCTCTGCTTTTATCCCTCTTTTCTGCAATTCATCGCAAAGCTGAACTGCCGTCATAGGATTTTCAAAATCAGTCTGATGAAGTAATATATCCATCAAATTAAGAATTTTCAGTTTTCCGTATGCTTTTTCAGACATACCTTAGCCACCGTTTCAATAAGAGAGCTTTTTATTCATCTCTTTTATTGTTTCTTCATCAATTTTGACTATTTCTCTGTCATAGGTCATTATTCCGTTAACTTCACGCTCAACATCGCTGACCTGAGTATAGACAGTTGCAGAAAGACCTTTTTCAATCAAAGGTGCAACCTGTTCCTCAATCAACTTTTTATAAGCCGTTGTAAGTTCTTTTTCGTCCTTAAACATTTTATAGCCAAAGCTCTTATTTTCATCAAAAGTATGATTTTCACATACTCTGCTGTATCCGCCAAACTCACTTAAAACAAACGGACGCTTTCTGTCTGGTTGCTTCGGTGGTTTTATTTTAAGGATATACTTATGCACGCTGTTCAAATCGCCACAGCCCTGGTCATACCAACCGCTTGCGTGGTCAACAATTCTTGTGCTGTCAAACGCCTTTATTCTTGCATAAATATCAGCAGCGTCAAACTGCCCCCAACCCTCGTTGAATGGCACCCAACAACCTATTGACGGGAAATTATAAAGATAGTCAAGCATTTCAAAGAGTTCACGGTTGAAGCCTATGCGTGCCTGAATATTGCCTCTTTTAAAGCGTTTATAGTTGTTATCTTTAAGTTTAACATTGAGCAAAGGCAATACGCCTGCTGTCAATGTGCCGATATATTCACCACCGCTGACCATATCCTGCCATACAATCATACCTAATCTGTCACAATGATAGTACCAGCGTGCAGGCTCGATTTTAATATGCTTACGCAACATATTAAAGCCGAGATCTTTCATTTTCTGAATATCATAAATCATACTTTCATCAGTCGGTGCAGTAAGCAAGCTTTCGCACCAATAGCCTTGGTCGAGCAAGCCCCTCTGGAAATAAGGCTTATTGTTAAGGCATAATCTCGGCAAGCCCTTTTCATCATTTTCAATGCTGAATTTACGCATACCGAAATAACTCTTTACCTTGTCACAAACCTTATTGCCGTCAAGAACTGAAATTTCAATATCGTAAAGATGAGGATTTTCAGGGCTCCAATAGACAGGCTCTGGGATTGAGATAAACTCGTTATTTGTAATTTTATTATCAAAAATAACCTTATCTCCGTCCTTGATAGTTGCGTGAAGCTCACACTTATTCTCAATATCAACGATTAAGTGTATTCTCTCTTTATCAATATTAGGTGTTATCTTTATATCCTTGATATATGTTTCATCAACCGCTTCAAGCCATACAGTCTGCCATATTCCTGATGTAGCAGTGTACCAGAAGCCGTGAGGTTCAAGCACTTGCTTGCCTCTTTGTTGCCACCCCTCATCAGTAGGGTCATAAACTGAAACAACAAGTTCATTTTCACCTGTTTTTGCACATGCTGTTATATCAACAGTAAAAGGACAATAACCGCCCGTATGTCCGCCAACAAGCGAAGAATTAACATAAACCTTTGCTTTCCAGTCAACAGCACCAAAATGGAGAAGAATTTTCTTTCCGTCATAGCTTTCAGGTATAGTAAACTTTCTTTTATACCAAAGAAGCTCGCCTGGTTCAAGCGGTTTGCATACTCCTGAAAGTTCGCTTTCAATACAGAAAGGTACTAAAATCTTGCCCGTAAACTTTTCAGGCCATTTTGAACCCATCTGAGTTATAACATAGTCGTAAACACCGTTTAAATTTATCCATTCATCTCTTACTAATTGTGGTCTTGGATATTCAGGCAAAACATTATCCGCATCTACCATATTTCGCCATCTTGTTGAGATTGACATACCTTAACCCCCCAAAAACAAAAAACTCTTTTTTACTATTGTATCAAAAATTTTATTGAAAATCTACTATTATTTTGATATAATTAAAAAGCTCTTAAAATGCACCTGTGGTGAAATTGGCAGACACGCAAGATTTAGGATCTTGTGCCGAGAGGCATGCAGGTTCGATTCCTGTCAGGTGCACCAAAAAAAACAGACACATTTTGAACTTTAAGAAATTACGAAGTTCATCTGTGTCTGTTTTTTTATCATTTTATAGCCATAACAACTGCAAATTTTCTATAAGAATAAATACATTTCACGCTTTTAAAATTACAGTCTTTGAGCATTTCTACTTCCTTTTCAACTGAACATTCCTTATCCCAAGTCCGTCTTTCCTTCCAAAGTTCTATATCGTTTTCAGTTAAATCGCTACTATCCAACTGCTTTTCCCAATAGGTATCGTACCATCTGTTCAGTTCAGGCTCTCCTGCACAAAACTGGTCATAGTTTACAAGCATACCGCCCGTCGGCAATCTATCATATATTCTTGAAAAAAGAGCCTTTTTACTTTCATCCTCCAAATGATGAATAGATAAAGCAGAAATAGCAGTATCAAAGTCTTTTTCAGGCAATTTATCAATATAGTCCATCGTCTGATAGCTTACATTATCAAGACCGCTGAACCTTTCTTTTGCAATATCAAGCATATTTTCAGCAATATCTATCAAAACAAATTCTGAGTTAGGACAATATTTATACCAGCAAGCTGACAATAGTCCTGTTCCTGCTCCCAAGTCTATTATTCTTTTTGGTTTATAGGAAATATTCGATAAAATAAAATCCGTTGAGTTGATATAGAAATCATCAAAGCAAGGAATAAATTTTTTTCTGTTCTTATCATATTCCTTTGCAATAAAATCAAACTGTTCCTGTATATTCAAAATACTCACCTCTTAACTAAACACAAAGCAAAAAACTGAAATAAGTTATTCTTCTATTTTTAGTCTTAATTTTCAGCCTTGTTTTTTTCTGCCGAAAATCTATCTTTGAACAGATATATTCCAAGTATTGCGTTAAAGATAACAGCATAGAAAGTGCTGAAACGCTCAAACAAGCCGAAAACTGATTTAGGCAAAGCACCTGTTCCGATAGCACCTATAAGCATCATAGCAAAGCAAACAATAGCCCAATTACTCAAAGCTACAATTTTTTCTTTCCTTGCACCGATTATAATAAGCACAAGAGAAACGATGGAGAACACTACAACCAAAGCTGTTACGATAATATGCATCAAATTCTGAAAGCTTGTATTTGATGCACCCTCTACCCAAGGGAATAATTTATAGCCCAAGATCGTTACCCATTCCATAGCCGCAAAGAAACCGATTCCGCTTTTGAAAATTTTTGATTTACACTCGGCAGTACCTACGCATACCGCCATAATAGAAATAATACCGCACGGGCCAAAGAATGCGTTAAGACGCTCTGCAAGTTCTGCCGACGGAGCACCGACTGCACTCAAATCGCTGACTGCCATAGTCAACCAATCGTAGCCAGGATAAGCCAACGGCGAAAAAACAACCATAGCAGTATAAGAAAGCAAACTGATAATGCCGAGCAAGCCCAAATGTTTTAACTTCATAAATAACACCTCAATAGAAAAATTATACCGTTTTAATTATAATACAACGCTTGCAAAAAAATAAAATATATTTTATTTTTTTACAAGCGTTTTAAAGATTGCGTTACGGTCAAAATTTCCCTCTGTAAGCTCTGAAACCTCTTTATATGCTTTACACAAAGAAAGAGTTATCTCTGTTCCCATATTAAAAATTTCATCATCTGTATAAGGGCAATTTCCTGTCA
>JAILBY010000011.1 GCA_024680655.1 Clostridiales bacterium
ATATTATTAGAATGATTTTTTTGAAAGGAGCGGGTATATGTTAACTTATGTTCTTGCAGTCGGCAGATTTCTTTTGCCCGTTCTTGCAATAATTATAATTTCAGGTGCGTTGGTTTCTCTTTTCAGGACAAGACCAAGAAAAACCCCTTTTGCTGTCCTTACAAATATGGCAAATTCGGACAGAATTGTAATTGACAGTTGGGAAACGGCTATCGGCAGGCACGAAAAGTGCGATATAGTATTAAACTATCCTACTGTTTCACGCTATCATGCTGTTATTTCACGCAGAGAAAATGGCTGGATAGTTGCAGATACTTACTCAAAAACGGGCGTATATGTCAATGAACAGAGAATAAATAAAAGAGCGGAAATTTTTGACGGAGATATAATCGTTTTCGGCTCGGCTGTTTTTTCTTTCAGCGTAAACGAAGAATTGATTGAAACGGCAAAACCGAAAGAGGAAGAAAGCGTTGAAAAGCCGAAAGAGGCTGAAAATGAAACAAAGCCCGTAAAGAAACCGCTTCCGACTATAACTAATTCGCAGACGGGCGAGGTCTTTCAGCTACATTCGGGCGAAAACAGAGTGGGCAGAGATCCGTCAAGCGATATTTATATTCAGGTGCAGTCCGTTTCAAGAAACCACGCTTCTATGGGCAGAGTTCACGGCGAATGGATAGTAAAGGACAACGGCTCACGCTACGGAACTTTTTTGAATTCTCAGCCCGTTTCAAAAGCCGAGTTTTTAAAAGACGGCGATGTTATAAATGTAGGCGGAGTGGAGTTGATTTTCAATGGATAAAAAAACAGCCTTGCCTAAAATAAAAAAAGAGAACCTTTTGAAAAAATATAAGCACACAAGCCGTATTGCACTTCTTATTATGCTTACGGTTTTTCAGTTAGTCAGTTTTTTTCAGGTTGCTGTTGATAAAACGGACAAGATAAACTATGAAATTCTTTTTATAATGGGCGGATATATTCTTATAGAATGGCTCTATTTCTTCGTTTTTTCAGTTTTTCTCAAAAGAAAATCCTTTGAGCTTGAAACGATTGCTTTTCTTCTTACGGGAATAGGTCTTACTATTGTTGCAAGTGTAAATCCTGCCGATTTACTCAAACAGTTTATAGCTGTTGTTTTAGGACTTTTTACATTTATAGCTATGACTTTCTATATGGGCAGTATAAAAAGAATTGAGGTTATGCGTATGCCTCTGGGCTTTTGTGCAGTCGGCATACTTTCACTCAACCTTATTCTTGCAAAGGCGATAAACGGAGCAAGGAACTGGATAAGTCTTGGCGGAATATCAATTCAACCCTCGGAGCTTGTTAAAATAGCATTTATTTTTGTTGGTGCTTCAACTCTTGCAAAACTGCAATCGGCACGAAGCCTTACAAAATTTATCGTGTTTTTCCTTTTTTGCGTAGGTGCTCTTTTCCTTATGTACGACTTTGGTACGGCACTGATATTCTTTGCAACCTTTTTAATAATCGCTTTTATGCGTTCAGGAGATATAAGAACTTTACTTATAATTTGCGGTGCGGCACTTGTCGGTGCCGGGCTTATTCTTATGTTCAAGCCTTATGTTGCAAACAGATTTGCAACATACAGGCATGTATGGGAACTTGCAGATGCAGGCGGATACCAGCAGACTCGTGTGCTGATTTACTCTGTCAGCGGTGGACTTTTCGGCGTTGGTATAGGCAACGGAAAGTTAAGAAACATTTTCGCTTCAACAACGGATTTGGTTTTCGGTGTTGTCTGTGAGGAATGGGGAATAATCCTCGGTTTTGCTATAATAGTTATGTTTGCCTTGCTTACGGTTTATGCAATAAGAAGTGCAGGGGCAACACGCTCAACTTTTTATTCAATAGCTTCCTGTGCGGCGGCAGGTATGATGCTGTTTCAGGTGTGCCTGAATGTCTTTGGCATAACCGATTTGTTGCCTCTTACGGGAGTTACGCTTCCGTTTATAAGTCAGGGCGGAACAAGTATGATTTGTTCGTGGGGCTTACTTGCGTTTATAAAATCGGCTGACAATTCAACCTATCCCGAAATAGAAAGGGAGGGCAAAAGGATATGAAAAGTACAGCGAAAAGAGCGTGTGCTCTCTATATACTTGTTGGTCTGTTCTTTGTTGGTGCAGTTACGCTTTTCATAATGCTTTGCGTAAATTCTTCAAAATGGGCTATGCAGAGAACCAACGAGCATATTTACACAAACGGAACGCTTGTTACAGCAGGTGCGGTGCTTGACAGAAATTCAAAGGTGCTTGTTGAAACGAAAAACGGCGAAAGAATTTATAATCAAAGCTCAGCCATAAGAAAAGCAACGCTTCATATTCTTGGCGATACATCTGGCTTTATTTCAACGGGTGTGCAAAATGTTTACAGCGATGAGCTTGTTGGATACAGCTTCCTTAACGGCGTTTATCTGCTTGAAAAATATCAGGGTGGTAATAATGTTAAATTGACCATTGATGCAGATGTTTGTGCAACTGCACTCAATGTACTTGGCTCAAATAAGGGTGCAGTATGTGCCTATAACTATAAAACGGGTGAGATTATCTGTATGGTGTCTGCACCGACTTATGACCCGCAGAGTGTGCCAAAGGATATAATGACGAACACTGAAAAATATGAGGGTGTTTACCTCAACAGAGTTTTTTCGGGCGTGTTTACACCAGGCTCAACCTTTAAGATAGTGACAGCAATAAGTGCGATAGAAAATATATCAAATATAAATCAGCAGAAATTCAACTGCAACGGAAAAACTACAATAGGTGACGGAACGGTTATATGTAACGGAACTCACGGCGAGCTTTCCTTTAAAGACGCTCTTGCACATTCCTGTAACTGTGCCTTTTCTGAAATAGCCGTTCAGCTCGGCAACGAAAAATTGCAGACAACGGCAAATCAACTCGGCTTTAACAAGGCATTGAAAATGAATAAAACAGTTGTTGCAAAAAGTACCTTTAATGTATCCTCTGCCTCAACGCTTGACCTTGGCTGGGCAGGAATAGGGCAATACACAACCCTTGTAAATCCTTATCATATGATGACTATTTTAGGGGCTATTGCAAACGGCGGAACTTATGTAAAGCCATATCTTGTTGACGGTATTGAAACACAGCTTGGTATAGATATTCCGACGATAAAGACAAAAGATGGCGATAACTATATGAGCGAAAATACAGCGAATACAATAAAGGATATGCTCCGATACAATGTTACAAGTTATTATGGTGACAGTAAATTTCCAAATCTTCAAATGTGCGGAAAAACGGGAACGGCAGAGCTTGACAATGAAAAATCTCACGCTTGGTTTGTGGGCTTTTCTGAAAACGAAAATTGCCCTTATGCTATTGTCGTTTGCGTTCAGAATGGCGGAAGCGGATATGATGTTGCAATACCTGTTGCAAACAAGGTTATGCAGAGCATTTACAAATCGGTGAGCAAGGAGTGATTTTATGAAAAACATTATTCTTATAGGTATGCCAGGTTCAGGCAAAAGTACGGTTGGGGTAATTCTTGCAAAGGCGGCAAATATGTCTTTTGTGGATACTGATTTACTTATTCAGCAACAGACGGGAACTCTTTTGCAGAACACTATTGATACGAAGGGTATAGATGAATTTTTAAAGATAGAAAATGATGTACTTAAAAGCCTTGTCTGCGAAAATGCAGTTATAGCAACGGGCGGAAGTGCGATTTACAGCGAAGAGGGAATGACGCAGCTTAAAAAGAACGGTCTTGTGGTTTTCCTCGATGTGCCTTTGGGTGAGCTTTTAGAGCGTGTTACAAATATGAAAACAAGGGGAATAGTAATCGGCAAGGGCAATTCATTTGAAAGCGTTTTTGAAAGCAGAATGCCACTCTATAAAAAGTACGCTGACTTTACTGTGAACTGTGCAAAGCAACATATAGAAGAAACTGTAAATCAGATAAACAAAATTTTTCATAATTCTTAACAATTTATTCATTGAAATAATTATCAGGTTGATGTATAGTATATTAGCACTCGAAATAGTCGAGTGCTAATTTTTGTTTTACAAGGGGATATTATTATGGCTAAAAAACAATTCAAGGCAGAATCAAAGCGACTTTTAGACCTGATGATTAACTCAATATATACAAACAAAGAGATTTTTTTGCGTGAGTTAATCTCAAACGCAAGCGATGCAGTTGACAAGCTTGCTTACAGAGCATTGACAGATGATAAAGTGGGAATAAAAAGAGAAGATTTTGCAATTCATATAACACCTGATAAAGAAAACAGAACGCTTACTGTTTCCGATAACGGTATAGGTATGAAAAAGGAAGAACTTGAAGAAAACCTTGGCGTTATTGCAAAAAGTGGCTCCTTTGCCTTTAAAAATGAAGTAAAGGGCGAAGAAAACAAGCAGGATAATATTGATATTATCGGTCAGTTCGGCGTAGGCTTCTATTCAGCTTTTATGGTAAGCGATAAGGTTACAGTTATATCAAAGGCTTATGGTGAGGACACCGCTTACAAGTGGGAATCATCAGGTGCAGACGGCTATACTGTAACAGAGTGCGAAAAAGAGAATTTCGGCACAGATGTAATTATGCACATTAAAGAAGATAATCAGGATGAGGATTACACAAAATATCTTGAAGAATATCAGTTGAGAATGCTGATAAAGAAATATTCCGACTATATCCATTATCCTATCAAAATGGAAGTCACCAAAAACAGAAAGGTAGAAAATTCAGACGGCGAGGATAAGGAACCTGTATATGAGTCCTATAAAGAGGAAGAAACTCTTAACAGTATGGTTCCTCTCTGGCACAGAAATAAAAAGGATATTACACAAGAGGAATATGATAATTTCTACAAAGAGAAATTCTATGATTATGAAAACCCTATTTGCCATATCCATTTGAGCACAGAGGGCGTTGTTTCCTATGAGGCACTTATTTATATTCCTTCAAAAATGCCTTATGATTATTTCACAAAGGAATACAAGAAAGGCTTACAGCTCTATTCAAGCGGTGTAATGATTATGGATAAATGCGAGGACCTTGTTCCTGAGCATTTCAGATTTATAAAGGGCGTTGTTGATTCGCAGGATTTATCTCTTAATATTTCAAGAGAAATGTTGCAGCAGGACAGACAGCTTAAAGCAATTTCATCAAGCCTTGAAAAGAAAATCAAGCGTGAGCTTTCAAAAATGCTTGAAAACGAAAGAGAGAAGTACGAGCAGTTCTTCAAGAACTTCGGTCTTCAACTCAAATATGGTACAGTAAATCAATACGGGCAGAATAAAGAATTGCTTAAAGATTTGCTTTTGTTCTATTCTTCAACACAGCAGAAGATGGTTACTCTTGAAGAATATGCTTCAAGAATGAAAGAGGAACAGAAGTATGTTTACTATGCTTGCGGTGAAACAGTTACAAAAATAGACTCCTTGCCTCAGGTTGAAAGCATAAGGGACAAGGGCTATGAAATTCTTTATCTTACAGATGATGTTGATGAATTTGTTATGCAGATTTTGCACGATGTAAACGGCAAAGAGATAAAGAGTGTTAATAACGATGATGCAGTTGAGGACAAGACAAACGATGAAAAGATAAAGAAGGAAACGGAAGAAAACCGCTCCTTGCTCGATTTCCTCAAAGAAAGCTTAAAGGATAAGGTAAAGGATGTTGTTATTTCCAAAAAGCTTAAAAGTCACCCCGTTTGTCTTTCAAGTGAGGGCAATATAACTCTTGAAATGGAAAAATATTTCAGCCAGTTGCAGAAAAACAGCGAGGTTAAAGCTGAAAGAGTGCTTGAAATAAACGCTTCTCACCCTATGTTTGAAACACTTACAAACGCATACAATAACGATAAAGACAGAGCGGGCAAAATAGCCGAGGTTCTCTATAATCAGGCTTTGCTTATAGCAGGCTTCCCGATAGAAAATCCTACTGAATATGCAGACCTTGTATGTGAGTTGTTAAAATAAGTCTTTACAAAGAGATTAAACTGTGATACAATAACAAAGCTGTGAAAACGGCAGCCGATTTCTCGGAGCTTGGAGTAAACCCTTTGGGTGTTCACCTGCCTTGTCCTGGGAGTTGGGCTATTATATTTAAGAATGAGGTGAAAACAATGACAGCAGCAGAAAAAACCGCTATTATGAAGGAGTACGCTACTCACGAGGGTGACACAGGTTCACCAGAGGTACAGATTGCTGTACTTACAAAGCGTATAAATGACCTTAATGAACATCTTCGTGTTCATCAGAAAGACCATCACTCACGCAGAGGTCTTCTTAAAATGGTAGGTCACAGAAGAAATCTTCTTGCTTATCTTCAAAAGACTGATATTGAAAGATACCGTTCTATCGTATCAAGACTTGGTCTTCGTAAGTAAGACTCTTTTAAGGCAGGCAGGCATTATAAAAAATGTCTGTTCTGCCTTTTTGTCGTTTTATTAAAAGCGTAAAAACGGGGCATAAGGGCTTTTAGCAGTGAATCGAGCGTTTTCAATTTTGCTTAAAGCGTTGGATTTATTGCTAAACCTTGTTGTCCCTGAAAATATAAAAATTAAAGAAAAGGATGACAAAGTATGTTTAAAAAATTTGAAACCACTTTTGCAGGCCGTCCTCTTGTTGTTGAAACAGGTAAAATGGCTCAACTTTCAGGCGGTTCCTGTCTTGTTCGTTATGGCGAAACAGAAGTTCTTTGTAATGTTACTATGGCTGCAAAGCCAAGAGAGGGCGTTGACTTCTTCCCTCTTTCAGTTGATTTTGAAGAAAAGCTCTATTCAGTAGGCAGAATTCCTGGTTCTTTCCAAAGAAGAGAAACAAGACCTTCTGATAAGGCTATACTCGCTTCAAGAGTTATTGACCGTCCTATCCGTCCTTTGTTCCCAAAGGATATGAGAAACGATGTTTCAGTTGTTGCAACAGTTATGTCTGTTGACCCTGACTGCTCACCTGAAATTACTGCTATGGTCGGTGTTTCAATAGCTATAAGCATTTCAGCTATTCCTTGGGACGGTCCTATCAGCGGCTGCGTTGTTGGTCTTGTTGATGGTCAGTTCGTTATCAACCCTACATTAGAACAGCGTCAGAAGTCAGAAATGGCAGTTACTGTTGCTTCAACATCTGACCTTGTTGCTATGATTGAAGCAGGTGCTAACGAAGTTCCGGAAGATACAATGTTTGACGGAATTATGGCAGCTCACAAAGCAAACCAGGAGCTTGTTGAATTCATAAAGGGTATTCAGAAGGAAATCGGTAAGGAAAAGGTTGACTTCCCATCAAATGACCCATCACCTGAAATGTATGAAGCAATCAAAGAGTTTGCTATTGACGATGTAAGAGTTGCTCTTGATACAGACGATAAGCGTATTCGTGACGAAAGATTACAGCCTATCTATGACGCTGTTCACGAAAAGTTTGATGAGCAGTATCCAGAAGAAATCGCAAAGATTGATGACTGCTTATATAAATTACAGAAATATATCGTTCGCCGTTGGCTTCTTGATGACGGTAAGCGTGTTGACGGAAGAGGCATTGATGAAATCCGTCCTCTTTCAGCAGAGGTTGACCTTTTGAGCCGAGTTCACGGTTCAGGTATGTTCACAAGAGGTCAGACTCAGGTGCTTACAGTTACAACTCTTGGTCCTGTTGCAGACGCTCAGCTTCTTGACGGTATCGACGAAGAAACAGAAAAGAGATATATGCACCAGTACAACTTCCCATCATATTCTGTTGGTGAAACAAAGCCAAGCAGAGGCCCTGGCAGAAGAGAAATCGGTCACGGTGCTTTGGCAGAAAGAGCATTGTTGCCTGTTATACCATCAGTTGAAGAATTCCCTTATGCACTTCGTCTTGTTTCAGAGGTTCTTTCTTCAAACGGTTCAACATCTCAGGCTTCTATCTGTGGTTCAACTCTTTCTCTTATGGCTGCTGGTGTTCCTATTAAAGCACCTGTTGCTGGTATTTCCTGCGGTCTTGTTACAGAGGGCGACCGCTTTATGACAATGGTTGATATTCAGGGACTTGAAGATTTCTTCGGCGATATGGACTTCAAGGTTGCAGGTACTCACAAGGGTATAACTGCAATTCAGATGGACCTCAAAGTTCACGGTCTTACTCCTGAAATCATCAAAGAAGCATTTGAAAAGACACGCAAGGCAAGAATTTATATTCTTGATGAAGTTATGCTTAAATGTATTCCTGAACCTCGCAAGGAGCTTTCAAAGTATGCACCTAAGATGCTCACAACAAAGGTTCCTGTTGATAAAATCAGCGAAGTTATCGGTAAGCAGGGCAAGGTTATTCAGAAGATTTGTGCTGAATGTAACTGTAAGGTTGATGTCAATGAAGACGGCTCAGTATTCGTTTCTGCTATTGATATTGACGATGCAAAGAGAGCAATCTTTATGATTGAAACAATAGCTAACGATCCAGAGGTTGGTGCTATCTTCAACGGTGTTGTTACTCGCCTTATGACCTTCGGTGCATTTGTTGAAATCGCTCCTGGCAAAGAGGGACTTGTTCATATCAGTCAGCTTGATGTCAAGAGAACTGAAAAGGTTGAAGATGTTGTCAATGTTGGCGATACTGTTATGGTTAAGGTTACAGAAATCGACGACCAGGGCAGAATAAACCTTTCTCGCCGTGAGGCTCTTATCGAGGTTGAGGGACTTGTTCCTGAAAACAATGTTTCTGATGCACCTCGCCGTGCTCCTCGTAAGGATTTCCATAAGGGCGACAGAAGATAAAATAATAGTTTAAATATAAAAAACACCTCTAACGAGGTGTTTTTTTGTTTTGCTCTTTCTTTCGTAAGTTAATGAAAAGCTTTTTATATTTGATTATCACAAAAAGCAGAGGCGATTTAATAATCACCTCTGCTTTAAATATTATTATAAAACTTATTAAATTAAGCAAATTATATTTTTGTATTCCACAGACCGTGAAGATTGCAATAAGCAAAAGCCTGCTCGGCTTTTTCGCCCTCTGCAAGCTTAAACACTGCTTTTGGCTCACTTGAATCGGTTAAAGCCTTTCTATGTCCGCCCATATTAGTTTTTAAATAAATCCATTCTATAAGATGTGCACTTGACATAGGATGTGGCACTTCAATAGTAACTGTATTGCCTGAAACGCTTACAACAGGGGTATGCTTTTCAGCACTTGCACCTTCCAAAGCAACAAGTTCTTTCATAGGCTCGCCACAGCAGGAAATTGCAACGCCTGAATCAGCGATTACACCTACAATGTTTTTACAATGTTCGCAAATCAAAAATTTTTGTGTTTTCATTTTATACACTCCTTTCTTTATTTCTATTATAAATATATCTTCCAAAAAAGCAATAGTTTTTTGTTAGTTTTAAATCTTTTATCACAGAAAACTTGTATTTTTTTATGTAAAATGTTATAATAACAATACTTTATAAAATAGGGGGTGGGTTACCTTGAAAAATAGCGAAACATATAAGGATTTATATAGTCATAAAATCGTTGTAAGAAAAATGAATGATTTTTTAAATATATGCTTTTGGCTGTATTTTGCTCTGATCACATTGATTTTTATAGCTCAGCAATTTATTCCATTTAAGATGTATATAACAGTTGAGCCTTTTAATTTTATAATTGCAATTGCAATTTGTCTTCTTAACATTATATTTAGAGGGATTAAGCTTAATCAAGAGGTTCTTTCGTACTATTCGCTTTTTGCGTCAGTTGTTATAATATCTGCTCTCTTTAAGCAGAAAGACCTTACGATTTCTTTGGGATTCCTTATGCCTATGATAGTAAGTAGCTTCTATTTTGATAAAAGGAAAACAAGAGCAACTGCATTTTTCTCCTATTTTTCTTTGATAGTTTCATTCCTTTTGTTTAACGAAAATTCGATAATAGGTAACTTCACTTGGGCGTATTTCAAGAGCATTTATGTTGACTTGATTCGTATAACATTAAGATTTTCGGGTGCGTTTTTCTTTATTTTCATAATGGAAAACAATTTCGGCAAATATTTCCTTAGTCAGCAGGTTCTTGCCGCAAAATTAGATGAACAGCAAAAGAAATATGAGGTAGTTATCAAAAATTCAAGTGATATAGTTTTTCAATATTTCCTTAAAACAGATTTTTATACTGCAAACGGTGCAATTTTAACGGAATATAACGGAGATAAAGTTGAAATCCCTAATTTTACTTCGTGGCTTTATACTATCCCTTGGGTTAATTCCGATTTTCCTGATTTTGTTACAAGCTCGTTGAAAAGCTCTGCTAATATAGGCGTTGAGCTGGATTTATCATATAATCTTGATGGCAGAAAAATTTCTCTATGGTTTCTCTATGAGGGCGATTTTATATGGGAAAACGATGAGCCTACCTCAATAGTAGGTCGTTTAATAAATATTACAGATAAAAAATTAAAGGAAGAGGCACTTCTTGATAAGTCAAGACGAGATTCTTCAACAGGTCTTTATACTCTTGCCTATATAAAAACTATTGCAGAAAAATATGATAATTCAAATTTTGAAAAAACAGCAATAGTTATCAACATAAAGAATGTTACAGATATAAATAAATATTACGGCTATATTTATGGTGACACAATAATTTCAAATATTGCTGACCTTATAAGCAACAATGCACCAGAAAATGCACTTATCTGCCGCCTTAAAGGCTCGTCCTTCTTGATTTATATTACTGATTCAAGAGAGGTTTCAGTTGCCGAGTTTTTAGAGGATTTGGGCGATAAGATGGATCGTCTTTATATCGGTGAAAATGAAATTTCTCAGCTTAAATATCTTTTCGGCGTAAGTACGGGTAACAGCACCTTTGAAAAGCTGTTTTTAGAGGCTTTTGAAAACATCTATGTCAAAGAAAAGAATAAGTCCAAGGCTGATGGAAAAGAACTTGAAAATATTATAAACCTCGTTGAAGAAAACACAACGAGCTTTATTACCGAAAAATACGATTCAGATGAAATGGAAAAAGGCCATAGATTTATTGCGTCTATGCTTGAATTGATTGAAAAGGCAAAGGATTTGCGAAGTGCTCTTATGCTTACTCTCAGCCGTATAGGTAATCAGTTCAATATGGACAGAATAACCATCTGGGAGTTTGACAATAAATATAATCTCAAATTAGCTTATGAATGGGCTATAATCGATG
>JAILBY010000036.1 GCA_024680655.1 Clostridiales bacterium
TGAAAGCAATAATTCAAGAGCAACCTTGCGTGCGTTTATAACTCTCGGTGTATCGGTATGAACAACCATACCGTCGGTAGCCTTTGCCGAGCAAGCTCTTAAAAGCTTTGGCATTCCCTCGGCTTCAACTACGCACATACCGCAAGCACCATAAAGTGCAACCTTTTCGTGATAGCAAAGTGTAGGTATCTCAATGCCGTTTGCAGTTGCAGCTTCAAGAATAGTAGTGCCTGCATTTGCAATAATTTCTTTTCCGTCTATAACAAATTTTATCTCTGACATACTATCCCCTCCTTAATCCACAACAATAGCACCGAATTTACAGGTCGCTTTACACTGACCGCAACGGATACATTTTTCGCTATCTATCTTATGAGCAGACTTAACCTCTCCGCTTATTGCATTGACAGGGCATTTCTTTGCACAAGCAGTACAGCCCTTACATTTATCTGCAACAATAGAATAGGTAAGCAAATCAACGCATTCGTGTGCAGGACATTTTTTCTCGTTAATGTGTGCCTCGTACTCGTTTCTGAAATATTTAATAGTAGTAAGAACAGGGTTAGGTGCAGTCTGTCCCAAGCCACACAAAGCACCGTCCTTTATTGCATAGCAAAGCTCTTCAAGCAATTCAATATCGCCCTGCTTGCCCTTGCCCTCAACAATTCTGTTGAGTATTTCATTCATACGCTTTGTACCAAGACGGCACTGAACGCATTTACCGCAAGACTCCTTGGTTGTGAAATCAAGGAAAAATTTTGCCATACCAACCATACAGGTACTTTCGTCCATAACAACCATACCGCCTGAACCCATAATAGCACCTGTTGCACCTAATTTTTTATAATCTATTTCAGTATCAAGAAGTTCCTTTGGTATACAACCGCCTGATGGTCCACCCATCTGAACTGCCTTGAATTCTTTATCATCTCTTATTCCTCCGCCTATGTCAAAAATTACATCACGCAGAGTTTTACCCATAGGAATTTCAACAAGTCCGCCCTTTTTGATTTTACCCGTCAAGGCGAAAACCTTTGTACCCTTACTGTCAGCAGTACCCATAGCAGCAAAGGCTTCACCGCCATTTAACAAAATCCAAGGTACATTTGCAAAGGTTTCAACATTGTTGATATTTGATGGTTTGTGCCAGAAGCCACTTTGAGCAGGAAATGGCGGTTTAAGGCGAGGCATACCTCTCTGACCTTCAAGCGACTCGATAAGAGCAGTTTCTTCACCACAGACAAATGCACCTGCACCTGCCTTTATTCGCATATCGCAAGAAAAATTACTGCCAAGAATATTATTGCCAAGATAGCCTTTTTCTGTTGCCTGTTCAATAGCCCTTTCAAGTCTTGCAATAGCAAGAGGATATTCGGCTCTTACATAAACAACAGCGTGCTTTGCACCTATTGCATAGGCACCGATTAACATACCTTCAATAAGATTGTGAGGGTCACCCTCAATAACTGCTCTATCCATAAATGCACCAGGGTCACCCTCGTCAGCATTACAGATAAGATATTTTTCGTCACCCTCTGACTGCCTTGCGGCATTCCATTTAAACCAAGTCGGGAAGCCTGCACCACCACGGCCTGCAAGTCCAGAGGTCTTTATAACCTCAATAACCTCTTCTGGTGTCATAGAAAGTGCTTTTTCTATTGCTTTATAGCCTCCGTCAGCATTAGTATAATCGCTGATGTCTTCTGGATTTATGATACCACAATGGCGTAAAGCTATTCTTGTCTGCTTTTCAAGAAAAGCCTTATCATCATCAGTAATTTCAATATCATTCAAAATGCTCAAATCATTTTTCAAAACAGCATCTGCTATTTTCTGTGCATCGTCAGCCTCAACTCTTACAAGTCTTTTCAGATTTGAATTATCATCATAGATGTCAACAATAGGTTCAAGGTAGCACATACCTATACAACCTGAAATTGTAAGCGTTACGCCGTCTTTATCAGATAAAAGCTCGTTGAGTTTATCATAAACCTTGCCTGCACCTGCGGCAATACCGCAAGAGCCTTGACCTACAACTATCTTCATAGATTAGTCCTCCCTTTCCCTTAATTCCTTTAAAATTTTCTTTGTTTTTTCAGGTGTGAGAGAACCAAAGGTTTCATCATTTACCATCATAACAGGTGAAAGACTGCAACAGCCAAGACAAGCAACATTTTTCAAGGTAAACATACCATCTTTTGTTGTTTCACCGTCTTTTATTCCAAGTTCATCATAGATTACGCTTTCAATTCTGTCCGAGCCGTTTACGTGGCAGGCTGTACCTTTACAAAGCATTATAAGATACTTGCCGACAGGCTCAAATCTGAACTGTGTATAGAAGGTTGCGACACCTACAATTTTTGCAGGCTTTATACCGATTTTTGCTGAAATATACTGTATAATTTCAGCAGGCAAATAGCCATAGATATCCTGCGTTTTCTGCAAAATTTTTATAAGACTGCCCTTTTCATTTCCATACTCTTCAAGCACTTTGTTCAACTTCACTTTTTTCTCATCG
>JAILBY010000104.1 GCA_024680655.1 Clostridiales bacterium
ATAATAGTGATTGTTATTATTATCAGAGGACATAAGATTTGAAGTATAGACGAGCTTTTCGAGCATATCCTCGGGAGCAACATCAAAGGCTCTTATGAAATCTGACGCCCAGCAGGATTTTTCACTTAAAATCGCCATAAGCAAATGCTCTGTGCCGATATAAGAATGTCCCAAGGCTTTTGCGTGAACTGCTGAAATTTCAAGTATATTTTTAAAGCGTGGCGTAAAGTCGTTTGGAGTTAAAACTGTTGGCGTACCAACACCAACAGTTTGCTTTATATTATCTTCAATTTCATCGCCCGATACGCCATAATCTGCAAGAACCTTTGACGCTATTCCATTACCTTCTTTAATAAGACCCAAAAGCAAATGCTCACTGCCTATATAGGTATGCCCCAAATTTTCAGCAGTTTCTACTGCAAGGTTAATCGCAGTATTTGCCTTTTGGGTAAAACCTGAAAAATTAAACATATAAATCCCTCCTGTTAAAAGAAATTAGTTGAATGCCTGCCTTACCTTTTCTGCACGATACAAATCCCTTTCCTTTGGCGTAAGAGCCTTTTCAAGATTAGCGTTTATTGTGGCAGGCTGCATTTGTGAAATAAGAGTGTTTATGGTTTCAATATCAAAATCAACAATACCAAGACAAATGCCCATTCTTACAAATGATATAAGCTCCATAAATTCTGCCGTATTGAGAATTCTTGCGTTTTTAAGAATTCCGAGAGAACGCCAGATTTTATCAATAACTTCATCATCGTTCTTCATCTGCTCACGCAGCTTTTCTTCCTGAGCGATTACTTGCTTTGTTATAGATTTAAGATTATCTATTGCCGCTTTTTCAGAAATGCCAAGGCTTACCTGATTGCTCAACTGGTATATATCACCTTGTGGCTGAGTACCCTCACCGTATGCACCTCTGATTGTAAGACCTAATTTTGAAATGGTTGTTGCAAGTGAGTTTATCTGACCGCATTTTGTAAGAGCGGGCAGGTGAAGCATAACAGAAGCACGCATACCTGTTCCAAGATTAGTAGGGCATTGAGTAAGATAACCTAATTTTTCATCGAAAGCAAAGTGAAGCGAGTTGTCTAAAAGAGTATCAATTTTATCTGCAAGCTCATAGGCACTGTCGAGGTCGAAACCCGATTTCATAACTTGAAGTCTGATATGGTCTTCCTCGCAGAGCATTATACTTACAGAGCTGTCTTTATTGATTAAAAGACCTCTGGACTGAGTGTTGGTTGCAAATTCAGGGCTGATAAGATGATGTTCAGCCATAGCGATAGCCTGGGCGTTTGAAAGAGTATCCATTTTTAAATACTGAAAATCTTTTGCTATGCAGGAATTTGAGTTGAGCATAGCCTCTTTGATTTTTTCGCATACCTGTTCCTTTTGCTTTGCGTCAAGTCTAACAGGGAACGGATATTCATTTATATTTCTTGCAAGTCTTATCCTTGTGCTTAAAACTATTTCGCCCTCAGGACCTTTTTTATTAAACCATTCAAGCATTGTTTTCACTCTCCTTTTCAATATCCTTTATTTCATCTCTCAATGTTGCGGCAAGTTCAAAGTTCTGCTCTTTAACAGCGGCATCAAGCTGAGATTTTAAGTCCTCAACCTTGTTTTCTTTGATAGCCTCAGCTGAGGCGAGAGAACCCATTTTGCCCGAGTGAAAGGTTTTGCCGTGAATTCTTTGAAGTGAGGGGAGAAGTCTGTCGTAAAAGGTTTTATAGCAATTAGCACAGCCGACTTTTCCGCTATGTGCAATATCATTAAAACTGCTTCCGCATTTTTCGCAACGCAATTCATCACCGAGCAAGGCTGATGAATTGTTCAGAAATGAACCGAATATATCACCAAGGCTGAAACCAAAGTTATGGAACAGATTTCCGTAGCCTAACTTTGCAGCACATTCAGAGCAAAGGTGAAGTTCGCTTTCTTCGGCATTGATTATTTTTTTTACGTGAGTGGTTGCCTCTCGTTTATTACAATTCTGACACAACATAATTATTACCTCCGTTTTTTAATTCAAATCATTTAATCAAGATTTAATAACATATTTTTGAAAATATTTGCTCTTATTTTATCACGATTTTCCTGCGGAATTTCTCGATAACAGTTGTCTGATGTTGCACAAAGGATAAGTTTTGCTGTTTTTGCATCAATCAGATTTTGATAGTTAAGATTATATATATGATTTCTGCAAGTCTGTTCATCAAGCTGGTCGCCGATTGAATTTATAACATGCATAAAGTGAGTGCCTTTGTCAACATTCACTCGTGTTATTCGGATATAACCGCCGCCACCTCGTCGGCTTTCGACTGTATATCCGTGTTCAGGTGTAAATCTGGAAGCTATAACATAGTTAATCTGACTTGGTACAACGCCCAGCTGTTCAGCAAGTTCATTACGCTGAATTTCAGTTTCGCCGTCCTGTTCAAGCATTTCCATAATCATACCTGCAATCATATTGCTTAAATTCATTTTACTCGCCTTCTTTATATTGATTTTAGACTTTGACTTTCTTTGACTTTCGATTGTCTTTATTATAGTAACGAAAGAAGAATTCGTCAAAGGTCAAAAAAGGTCAAAAATACTTTTGGCTATTAAAAAAACAAGAGTTATCTCAAAAAATCTCTTGTTTTCTCTTCTTTTCTTTAATTTTAAAAAAATTTGTAACCACTTTCTTCGTAAAGACATAGTATGTGTTGTAAGACGAAAGGAGGGAACAATATGGGATGCAATAACTGCTTTGGTAATTCAAGTGCATGGATAATCATTCTTATAATTATCCTTTTATTCGGTGGTTTTGGATGCAACGGCTGCAACGATTGTGGTTGCAACAACGGTTGCGGTTGCTAATCAGGCAATAGCATAAGGGCTCGGCGATATTTGATATTGCCGAGCCTTTTACTTTACATATTACATTATATATATTATAAATCATATCTGAAATATTCATCATCAATATCAAGATAATTAACATCTTTATCGGGATTATATTCATCATCATCTATAACATTACAAGGAATTTCGCTGATTATTTCTGCTTTTTCAAGACGCATCCACAAGGACGGAGTTAATCGCATTGTATAACCGCAACCATTCGGTATCAACCATTCGTGCATAGGTCTTTCTGGCAAGCCGAAGGCGGAAAGGATTGTCATAATAACGCCGCCGTGAGTGATTATCGCACAATCACGCACACCTGCTTTGAAAACACCCTCAACTATCATTCTGAAACATTCAAGGACACGCTCAGCAAATTCGCTGTTTGTTTCGCCAAACGGCGGAATCCCCTCGGGGTCACCTGCAAGCCATTTTACAAAAAGCTCGTCGCCCTGCAATTCTTCGGCTGTTTTATCTTCAAAGTCACCGAAGTTATATTCAATCAATTTTTCAAAAACAAGCGGACTGTTATCGGGGTAGATAATCTGTGCAGTTTTTGTGCAACGCTGTAAAGGTGAAGTGAAAACAGCGTCAACTCTTGGGTATGTATATTTGCCTTTCATATCGTGAAGCTGTTTTATGCCTTCACTACTCAAAGGAACATCTTTATGCCCTATATATTTACCTTCAAGGTTGGCTTTTGTTAAACCATTTCTTATAAGATGAATTTGATATGTCTTCATAAATACCCTCCAAAAACAAATGGGAAAATTTGTTGAATTTTTGTCTATACAAGCAGGAAAATAAATATTATATTATATTTACTGCCTGTATATAGGCAAAGTATCTGCACATTAAAATATATTTTAACATATATTTTTAAAAATGTGTATATAAAAAATAATTGGGTGAGGGAAAATGAACAGAGCTTTTTCACAAAGAATAGTTGAACTCAGAAGAGAGAAAGGATTAAAACAGAAAGAAGCGGCAAAGGAACTTGGAATTTCGCAAGCCTTACTTTCACATTATGAAAAGGGCATAAGAGAATGCGGACTTGATTTTATAATCAAGTGTTCTGAATATTACGAGGTAAGCTGTGACTATTTACTCGGCACAAGTGAATACAGGTCGGGCGGAGTGCTTTTCAGCGGTGAAAAAAAGGTTTACAGCTCGCAGGACAAAATACTTAGTGCAGTTATCAATGAAACTCTTAATA
Source organism: Clostridiales bacterium (assembly GCA_024680655.1). Lineage (GTDB taxonomy): Bacteria > Bacillota > Clostridia > Oscillospirales > Acutalibacteraceae > UMGS263. The sequence continues at coordinate 4,109 of JAILBY010000104.1, forward strand.
TTTCAGGAAAGATAAAAAGCGAAAAAGCACGCTTTGATTTTTTCAGAATGATATACTTCTTTACTTATCATCAGCTTGCTCTTTTAGCACATCTGGGTTGTGTTGAAGAAGATGCTTTTGAGTTGCCTTTCATTGAGTCAAACATATTGTCAGCTTCGGCTATTGCAACTATTGAAGCAAAGTTTATTCATAGCAATTATGATGATGTTAAAGACAAAACAATTTCTGATGTTGCAAAAAAATTTATTGCTTCGTCAGAGAAAAAACTTAAAGAAAACATAACTGAAATATTCTGATACAGCTAAATAAAAATTTAATATATAACTAAATTTAACAAGCATATTTATTTTTAAAAATATGCTTGTTTTTATATGAAAAAATAGACAATATGACTGCAAAATTTTGAGTAGTCTTTCTAACAAATCATACAATAAAAAAATAAAAATCAAAAAAAATCTTAAAAAATAAAGTTTGGCTATTTTGTTA
>JAILBY010000109.1 GCA_024680655.1 Clostridiales bacterium
ATACTCTGCTATTGTGCCGTAAACTGCTACGCTCTAATATCGGGCTATGTCGGTGTAAATTCAAAGCACAAATACAGTAACATAGCAATATTATGGTTAAGAGTTTTATTCTATTCGGTAATTATTTGTATTATATTTAAAATATGTTTACCTGATACTGTAAATACAAAAAATCTATTTGCCTCTTTCTTCCCTGTTTTAACAAATCAATATTGGTATTTCAGTGCCTATTTCCTTTTATTTCTTATAATTCCTATTTTAAATTCTGCTTTGAATAATCTTTCAAAAAAGCAGTTGCAAGTTATTTTGATATCCGTTGTTTTTATCAATTCAATTTTTATGCCTTTTTTCCAAAATGTCTTTTTAGATACAGCATTCAAATTGAATAGCGGATATTCAACTATATGGCTGATGTTCTTATATTTAATCGGTGGATACATTAAGAAATACGGTTTTTTAGAAAAGCTCAAAAAAATTTGGCTTTTCCTTATTTACATTTCAGCTTGTTTATTAACCCTTCTTTCAAAATACTTAATGCCGATTATAACAAAGAAACTCCTCGGAAGTTCAAAATATCAAGATATGTGGATTTCCTATATTTCAATTACAATAGTTGTTTCTTCAATTGCACTCTTACTTTTATTTGAAAGAATAGATTTTAAGAGTAGCTTTTCAAAAAAGATAGTCACTTTCTTCTCACCTTTGGCTTTCAGCGTTTATATTATCCATATGCAACCTTGCTTTTATGATTATTTTGTAAAAACAAAATTCAAACAAATTGCAGATTTACCTCTCTGGCAAGGCGTTTTACTTTTGTTTGCTCTTGCAATAGGATTTTTTATTGCCTTTTCGTTGATAGATACAATAAGGCATTACTTATTTATCGGCTTAAAAATTAAGCCTCGTTTAGAAAGTCTTGAAAACAAGATAAAGCAAAAAATAAAAGATTAAAAATAAATATTAAAAAGCACTGAACTTAAAATTAAGTCCAGTGCTTTTTGGTGGAGATAAGCGGGATCGAACCGCTGACCTCTTGAATGCCATTCAAGCGCTCTCCCAGCTGAGCTATACCCCCATATAACAAAAATCATATTATCACAAGAATTATCAATAGTCAAGAATATATAAAATAAAAGGGACTGAAAAACAGTCCCTTTTTGTTTATATTAGCCCAAGGTAAGTTGCTCGCCAGCATCATCGGCACTCGGCAAAGAGCCTGCCGCTGGAAGATTTTTTGTTCTGTATTTATGCTCGTTTGCAAATTCGCCTTCAACATAATCTCTTACATTGATAACCTTATGCCCTTTCTTCAAGGTCATAACGCTTACACCTATTGTGTTTTTAGTTGTTTTTGGTGAAATCGCACCCGTATTGATTATCAAAATCTTACCAGATGATGATGAAATAACAAATTCCTTATCAGCGTCAAGCTGTTTAACGCAAACAAGAGGTGACGAATCAGAATAAGCGTTTATCAGCTTCTTTCTGTTAGTCTTTGTTGCATAAGCGTTCATATCAACCTTTGCCGCCTTACCATTTTCAAAAAAGAACATAAAATAGCCATTATAATCAGAGGTTACCGCCATAAATACAGGTGACTCGTCCTCTTCAAATTCAAGCTTTGACGGTACATAATCGCCCAAAACACTGACCTTTGTATCGTTGAAATCGCTTACTTTTGATTTATAGACCTGACACTTATCAGTAAAGAAAAGCAATTCTTTATTGTTTGAGGTTTCAATAGTCTGAATAATCTCATCGCTTTCTTTAAGCTTATGCTCTCCGCTCATTCTCAACGATTGAGGAGTAACCTTTTTAAAATATCCATCTCTTGTAAAGAAAAGAGTAACAGGATAATCTGGTATCTCTTCCTCTTCTTCCTGCATATCAACCTCTGAAATATAGATTATTTCGCTCTTTCTTTCCTCGCCATATTTTTCAGCGATATTTTTAAGCTCATCTATAATAATTTTCTTAACTCTTGCTCGGCTTGAAAGTGTTTCTTCCAAATCATCAATAGTTGCCTGCAAGTTTTCAATATCCTCTAATCTTTTGAGAATATACTCTTTATTAAGGTGACGCAATTTTATTTCTGCAACATATTCAGCCTGAATTTCATCAATGCCGAAGCCTATCATAAGGTTTGGCACAACCTCTGCTTCTTCTTCGGTTTCACGCACAATTTTAACTGCCTTATCAATATCAAGCAAAATTTTCTGCAAGCCTTTTAACAAGTGCAATTTATTCTTGCTCTTAGTCAAATCGAAGAAAACTCTACGGCGTACACATTCAATTCTGAACGCAGTCCATTCCTGCAAAATTTCTTTAACGCCCATAACCTTTGGTGTACCGGATATAAGAATATTAAAGTTACAGGAAAAGCTATCTTCAAGCGGTGTTGATTTAAAGAGCTTTTGCATAAGCTTTTCTGGATTTGTTCCTCTTTTTAAATCTATCGTAAGTTTAAGACCTCTTAAATCTGTTTCATCACGAACATCGCTTATTTCTTTTAATTTACCAGCCTTAACAAGTTCGATAATCTTGTCTATTATCGCTTCAACTGTTGTAGTCGGCGGTATTTGAGTTATATCAATGCAGTTATAATCAGCATCATAATTATAGACTGCACGAACCTTTATTCCGCCTCTGCCTGTTCTGTAAACCTCTTCAATCTGCTCTCTGTTGTATAAAATCTGACCGCCGCCTGGAAAATCAGGTGCTTTGAGAGTATCTGCAACAATATGTTCTTCATCACGCATAAGAGCTATTGTTGTTTCGCATATTTCACGAAGATTAAAAGAACAGATATTACTTGCCATACCAACGGCAATACCCATATTATTGTTTACAAGCACACTTGGGAATGAAACAGGAAGCAAGGTAGGCTCCTGCATAGTGCTATCATAGTTATCAACAAAATCAATAGTATCCTTATCAATATCCCTGAAAAGTTCTGCACTTATAGGGCTTAACTTGGCTTCTGTATATCTTGAAGCCGCCCAAGCCATATCCCTTGAATATGCTTTACCGAAGTTCCCCTTTGACTCAACAAACGGATGAAGCAACGCTTCATAGCCCGTTGAAAGACGAACCATTGTATCATAAATTGCAGCGTCACCGTGAGGATTTAACTGCATTGTTCTGCCCACTATGTTTGCAGATTTTATCGTTGAGCCCGTAAGCAAGCCCATTTTATACATCATATAGAGAAGCTTTCTATGTGACGGCTTGAAGCCGTCAATTTCAGGAATTGCTCTTGACATAATAACGCTCATAGCATAAGGCATATAGTTTATTTCAAGAGTATCTGTTATATGTTGCTTTACAACCTCGCCCGCTCCGATGATATGTGCTTTATCGTTATTAAGGGCAGAGGGCTGTTCAGTTTTTTTCTTTGATGGTTTTCTTGCCATAATTACCTCTCCCTTTCTCAGCTTACATCAGTAAGCTCAATATACAAATGGCCGTCTTGTGCTATATGCTCTTTACGGCCTGCAAGATTATCGCCCAAGAGCAAATCAAACACTCTTGCCGTTTCTTCTGCATCACTCGGCTCTATTTTTATAAGTCGCCTTGTTTCTGGGTTCATTGTTGTATAGCTCATCATATCCGCTTCATTTTCACCAAGACCTTTTGAGCGGTTGATAGTATATTTAACATCGCCAAGCTTTTCAAGCACCTCTGCTTTTTCCTTTTCAGTATAAGCAAACCAAGTTTCATCTTTATATATTATTTCATAAAGAGGTGATTCAGCGATATAAACCTTGCCCTCTGTTATAAGTGTTGGCATAAGGCGATAAATCATAGTGAGAATAAGTGTTCTTATCTGGAAGCCGTCAACATCGGCATCAGTACAGATTATAACCTTATTCCAGCGAAGATTATCAAGATTAAATGTTGCCATATCCTTTGCTTTTGACGATACCTCTACGCCACAGCCTAAAACTTTTATAAGGTCGGTTATTATTTCACTTTTGAAAATCTTTGTATAATCACTTTTAAGACAGTTGAGAATTTTACCCCTTACAGGAATAATAGCCTGAAATTCTGCATTTCTTGCCTGCTTACAAGCACCAAGAGCAGAATCACCCTCAACTATGAAAAGCTCACGCTCGTTTACATCCTTGCTTCTGCAATCAACAAACTTCTGCACTCTGTTTGTAATATCGTTTGAGCTTTGCAAGGTCTTTTTAAGGTTTTGCCTTGTAACCTCGGCTTTAATACGGCTACGCATATTTATAAGCACCTGGTCGGCAATTTTGTCTGCCTCGGCTTTATTTTCAATAAAATAAACTTCAAGCTGATGGCGGAAGAATGCCGTCATAGCCTCTTGGATAAATTTATTTGTAATTGCTTTTTTAGTCTGGTTTTCATAAGAGGTTTGGGTAGATAATGAAGAAACAACCAAAATTAAACTATCCTCAACATCCTGGAAAGAAATCTTCTGGTCTGTTTTTAAATATTTACCGTTTGCCTTTAAATATGAATCTATCTGATAAACAAATGCGTTTCTTACTGCCTTTTCAGGTGCACCGCCGTGTTCAAGGAAGCTTGAATTATGGTAATATTCTTTAAGATTTTTCTTATTTGAAAAGCAGAGAGCTGCTGAAATCTTAACACGATATTCAGGCTTGTCCTCTCTGTCACGGCCTTTTTGTTCTGTCTGCCAGAACTGAACAGTTGAGAAAGCCACATCCTGCGAAAATTCCTTTACATAGTCGGTTATGCCGTCTTTATATATATATTCATATTCTTCAAAGTCAATAGGTGTTTCATCTCTAAGCACAAAGAGAACACCTGCATTGACTATTGACTGACGCTTTATAATGTCCTGATAATATTCAAGAGGTACCTTTATATCGGTAAAAACCTCTAAATCAGGCTTCCAGCGTATTTTTGTACCCGTAGTCTGATTAGTTGTCTTTTCTTTTTTCAAATCGCCGACAGGCTCGCCCTTTTCAAAATGCATACTATATTTAAAGCCATCACGAAAGACCTCTGCATCCATATATTCTGACGAATACTGAGTAGCACAAAGACCAAGACCGTTAAGACCAAGAGAGAACTCATAGTTGCCGTCCGCATCATTTGTATTATACTTACCGCCTGCATACATTTCGCAGAAAACAAGCTCCCAGTTATAGCGTTCCTCGTTTTTATTATAGTCCATAGGAATTCCTCGTCCGAAGTCCTGAACCTCTATTGAGCCGTCTTTATAGCGTGTGACTACAATTTTATCGCCGTAGCCCTCACGAGCCTCATCTATTGAGTTTGAAAGTATTTCAAAAATAGCGTGTTCACAGCCTTCAAGTCCGTCAGAGCCAAAGATAACGGCTGGGCGTTTTCTTACTCTGTCAGCACCTTTAAGCTGAGCTATATTATCATTTCCATAAGAATTTGTTTTCTTTGTCATAATAAAGATTTCCTCCAATATATATGCACATCAACTATATATTTTACACTATATCTTGGGCAATCGTCAAGTTGTAAATGCAAACAAAGTTAAAACTGTTGTTTGTTTAATATGTTTGTAATTTCTATAAAAAAGACGATAGCTTTACTTTTAAGCTACCGTCTTTAAAAATTTTTTTATTTAATATCCATACCGCCGAATATTGAAACATAATCAATATAAACTGTCGGCTTTGTTGGGTCATCCTGCGGAATATTTCTTCTCTTATCAGATGCACCGCCAAAAATCGGCAAGCCTGACATTTTAACATTTACATTTTCAGGTGGAATAATATCAGAGCCGCCGAAAATGCTTATAACAGAAATTCTGACATTGTTTCCTGCAACCCTTGCACTTGAAAAATCTATTTCACTGCCACCGAAAACACTTATAATATCAGCCTTCTGTAAGTTGAGTGAATTATTCTTTACTTTTGTTCCGCCAAAAAAAGCAAAGTATGATGGTCTGTCCTCTGTTGAATTAGTTGTATCATAGTTTACATTGACATTTGAAACTTCACCATCAGCATTAACTGTTTGGTCTGTACCATTATTCTGATACGGCTCGAACTTTGGAATATTATTTCTGCCAAAAACAAGCCACAAGCCACAGCAAGCTATAACAATCGCAAAAACAAGATAATCAATTTTTAAATTTTCGCTTATCTCGAAAATGGACTGATTTTTAAGCCACAACCAAATACCGAAGCCTAAAAGGATAATGTTTCCAAAATTAGGCTTTGAACTAATCATACTTGCAAGTGCTGGTAAGATAAAGATTAAAGCCCACCAGCCGTCGAATATCGGACTTGAAAAAACATCGAATGCTTTAAGTACCATTAAAACCGCAATACCTAAAATCGCAAGTCCGAAAAAGACTTTTGTTTTGTTATTAGACATAACTCTACACCTCAATTTTATATAATTTTTATCTCAAAAGAGAAGCCTTTTTATTTTGTACTGTCGCTTTCATCATCTTTCTTTTCATCAGCAACAGTATTATTTTCAGCTTCGTCTTTTTCAACCTTTTCTGTCTGCTCAGTTTCTTCAACGCTTTCAGAATTTTCTACCGCTTTATCTGACTCTTTTGCTTCAACAGCTTCTTTTCTGAGCTTTTCTTCATTTTTGGCTTGTTCTTCCTTTTCAGCCATTTCCTTTTCGATTTCCTCAACATCAGCACCGTTCATTATACGCTCAAAGATTTTGCCGTCCATTTTTTCGTGTTCAAGCAAGAACTTTGCTATTGCGTGAAGCTTATCAATATTATCATTCAATATCTTCTCACAACGGTCGTAAGCGTTGAGAATAATCTTATTAACCTCTTCGTCAATTTCGGCAGCAGTTGTTTCAGAATAATTTCTTGTATGGTTATAATCTCTGCCGAGGAAAACCTCATCGTGACTTGAACCGAATACAATAGGACCTAAAACATCACTCATACCATAGCGGGTAACCATTTTTCTTGCTATTTCTGTTGAGCGTTCAATATCGTTTGAAGCACCTGTTGAAATATCTCCAAGAATTATCTTTTCTGCAACACGGCCACCAAGAAGTGTAACTATATTATCAAGCATATAGTTCTTTGAATAAGTGCTCTTGTCCTCTGTTGGAACACTCATTGTATAGCCGCCTGCCATACCTCTTGGAATAATAGAAATCTGATGAACAGGGTCCTGACCTTCAAGGCTGAATGTCGCAATAGCGTGACCTGCCTCGTGGTATGCAGTAAGCTTTTTCTCTTTATCGCTGATTTTATGTGACTTCTTTTCTGTACCAACAACAACCTTTATTGTTGCTTCCTCTATATCCTTGCTTGTTATAGCCTTCTGATGCTTTCTTGCGGCAAGGAGAGCAGCTTCGTTTAAAAGATTTTCAAGGTCGGCACCTGTAAAGCCAGCAGTTGAACGGGCAATAACGCCTAAATCAACATCAGGAGCAAGAGGCTTACCCTTTGCGTGTACCTTTAATATATCTTCTCTACCCTTAATATCAGGGTGACCTACTGTAATCTGTCTGTCAAATCTGCCTGGTCTTAAAAGAGCAGGGTCAAGGATATCAGGTCTGTTAGTTGCGGCGATTATAATAACGCCCTCATTTGCACCGAAGCCGTCCATTTCAACGAGTAACTGGTTAAGAGTTTGCTCTCTTTCATCGTGTCCGCCACCCATACCAGCACCACGGTGACGACCAACGGCATCAATTTCATCAATGAAAATGATAGACGGGCTATTCTTCTTTGCCTGTTCAAACAAATCACGAACACGGGAAGCACCAACGCCGACATACATTTCAACAAAATCAGAGCCTGAAATTGAGAAGAACGGAACACCTGCTTCACCTGCAACAGCTCTTGCGAGCAAGGTTTTACCTGTACCCGGAGGGCCAACAAGAAGAACGCCTTTCGGTATTCTTGCACCGATATTATTAAATCTTGTAGGATCTTTTAAGAATTCAACTATCTCTGCAAGCTCTTCCTTTTCCTCATCTGCACCTGCAACATCGTCAAAGGTAGTCTTGCGTTTTTCATCCTTTGCGTTTTTAATTCTTGCCTTGCTGAAGCTCATAGCACGATTGTTTTCGCTATTGACAGTCTGGTTCATTCTCTTGTAGAACCAATAGCCAAAGCCGACAATAATAAGTGTTGTAAGCAACAACGGTAAGGTGCTATAAAGCCAAGAATTAGTTGAGCCTTCAATATAATCATAGCTTATAGCAGTTTCAGGATGTTCTTTATTATATTCAACAACATCCTCGTGAACATCGTTATAAAATACGCTTACATTAGGCACTTTATAAGTGTATGCCTTATCATCATCTCTCAATTTATAGTTGAGAGAACCTGTTCCCCAGTTAAGTGTATAGCTTTCGATTTTATCCTGCTGAAAAAGATTTATTATGTCAACATACTTTGTTTTTGAGGTCTGCTGACTTTTTGCAAAATAACCTATTGCAAGTATTAAAATCAATGGAATAGCTATAAAAGGTATAATCGTTTTTAAATTAAGCTTGTTATTCTTTTCCAAGTAAAAATTCACTCCTCTTTAATGCTCTTAATTATTATTTTCATAAACATAAGGTTTAAGTATTCCTACATAAGGAAGATTACGGTATTTTTCATCATAGTCAAGTCCATAGCCTACAACAAATTCATCAGGCACCTTTGCACCGACATAGTCTGCTTCAATCTCTACCTGACGGCGTTCTGGCTTATCAAGAAAAACACAAAGGCGGATACTGTTCGGATTTCTTTCTGAAAGAAGTTCAAGCAAAGAGCTTAATGTATTTCCGCTGTCAAGTATATCCTCGACTATAAGCAAATCCTTCCCTTCAAGGTCTATATCCAAATCCTTTATAATTTTAACCTTACCTGAGCTTGCTGTCTCTTTTCCATAGCTTGAAACTGCCATAAACTCAATAGAACAAGGAATTGTTATATTTCTCATAAGGTCAGCCATAAAAACAACCGAGCCTTTGAGAATACTTACCATAAGAAGATTTTTATCTTTATAATCTTCACTTATTCTTTTTCCGAGGTCTGCAACAATTTCGGCTATTTTTTTCTCATCGAGCAATACCTCTTTGA
>JAILBY010000116.1 GCA_024680655.1 Clostridiales bacterium
TGACAGATTATTTTTCAAGCGACTACGAAGCAAGCTATATTAAAGATAATAAAGATAATATAAAAATGACAAACTATAATTACTTTTGCTATGATTTATCAGCAGTAATATTTTCGCCGGAGGATTTAAGCCGAAAAACAATTTTCTTTACTGATTACGGTAATGAAGATTTAGATTTTTTTGGCTATGAAAATTCAGGAATACCCGAACACGAAACGATGACTCGTGAACTATATACGGGCTTAAAGAAAGCCATTCTTGCAGATATTCTCAAACAGAGCTTTGAAGAAAAATATCATTCTGGCAGCAAATCGCTTGGCGTTATATCCTTTGCAGAAAAGAAATCTGTATTCTTTGGGAACTATTATGATTGCTTTAAAATCTATATTACCGAGGATATGACAAACACAATCGAGTTTTTGAAAAGCAACAATATGATAGAATTTTTCAATAGCGATTCAGATATTGTTGAGGCTTATATAAAGCCTTTTGACCAAGCTTTTATTTCATCACAAATGAATGACAAGGAATACTTGTCAAGATATTACAGACTTTTCATCGGCAGAGTGTTTGAGTCAAGCTTTAATTCAAATAAAGAATATATGGAAGGTTATGACTTTATAGAAGATAAAAGTTTTGCAGAAGCCTATAAACTTGACGACTACAATAAAATAAGCGATAGCACAACAGTAGAAGCGTTGAGGTCAAAGGCAAATTCCTTCTGCTATATTGAAAACGGCGGTTATTTCTGTATTTTCAAAAATTCAAACGACGAATATTTTTCAACATATATTTTTGAAGAGGATATGCCAGAAGAGATAAAGAACGCTGGTTAATAAGAGCTTTATACAACAAAAAAGCAAGGTTGATTTAATATCAGCCTTGCTTTATTTTTTTTGTTTTTCTTTTTATAACAGCTTTGCAAAAGCAATTATTGCAGGAATTGTTATTATTGAAAAAATGCTTGTCAAAGAAGCAGTTTTACTTGCCACACCCGTATCCTTGTTATACTTTGCCGCAAACATTATTGTTGCATTTGCAGTCGGTGCACTTGCAGAAATAGCGAGTGCCACAAGTGAGTTATCCTTAACCCCCATAAGCCTTGCAGTAAGAATTACCGCAATAGGAATTAAAATCAATTTCAAGCCTGCTGAAATATAAGCACATTTTTCTTTGAACATAGTTTTCAAATCGCTGTTTGAAAGATATGTGCCGAACATCAGCATAGCAAGAGGAGTGTTAAGATTTGCCAAGTGCTGAATAGGTGTGCCGATTATTGCAGGTAGCTTTATATTGAACAGAAAAAGAGGTAAGCCGATAATTATAGAAATCGTGCCAGGGTTAACAAGAATTTTCTTATAATCAAATTTTTTCTTTTCGTTTCCTGCTGACATAATAAAAACGCCGTGTGTGAAGCAGAAAATATTAAAGGCAACCACAATAGCGGAACAGAAGAAAACGCCTTCTTCACCCAAAATTGCGTCTGCAAGAGGCAAAGCCATATAACCCACATTACCATAAATTGAAGCAAACTTAAAAATAGCAGAATTTTCTTTGCCTAACTTATGGAAAATAGGCGTTGCGATAGCTATTCCTAAAATATTTATCAAAATTCCGCACGCAAAGGCTATGCCAAGTCTTTTGAGCGTTTCTGGGCTTTTTTCAACCGAAAGAAACGCCTTGCAAATAATTGCAGGCGTAACTATGTAAAAAAGTAAATCATTTGAAAGCCTTGACGCTTTTTCTGTAAAGAGTTTTTTTCTGTCGCACGCAAAGCCTATTGCAACAAGAACTGCAAGAATTGCAACCTGCACAAAGGCTGTGTACATATTATGAAAGAAAATCTCAATCATTTTTATTCCTCTGTTTTATCGTCCTGCTGAGAGCTCTGTTCATTTTCTGCATTTTCCTCGGTTAAATTGCTCTCAGTAGCCGTATCGTTATTATCAGCCTTGTCGCTTTCAGCGTTTTCTGAAATTTCTGTCTGTTCTTCGCTGATGCTTTCGGTTGAAGTTGTTTCGTCAATAACCTCAGAACTTTCAGAAGCAGTTGACTGTTCAACGCTTTCTGCCTTTACTTCAAGAGGCTCAACAATATTTTCTGGATTTTCCTCTGGCAATTCAACTGCTGGTGCATCTTTTGTTGTTTTTATTGCATAAACAAGGAAAACGATTATAAATGCAGCCATAGCCAAATCGCAAGGATAGAAAGGATAGCCCGAAACAAGTCGTCCCTTTAAGCCAACTACAAGCATAATAAGGCGAGGTATTGAAACTGTAAATGCAAGAAGTGCAGTTACGATACCAAAAGGACATATTTTTTTAACTGAACCTTCCGCCTCGATATTTGCTATAATTCTTGCAAAAGCAAAGAAGAAGAGCATAGCAAACGAGAGCATAAAAAGTTCAAGAACAATATCTGAAACATTTAAAAATCTTATTGTTTTAAGGAAAAGACATATCATTCGGCTCATAATCCAAACGAGTGGGAAAAGAGGCAAAATTTTAAATCTTGAAAGAGAGCCGAAAAGCTTTAAGTTACGCATAGCGAAAAGTGAAAAATATACTGCTGAAACGCTTGCAGAGATGATTTCAAGTATAAGTGCAAAGCCACCTCTTTTTGCAAAGTAGCCAGAGAAAGAGTAGCTTGAAATTAATGAACGGAAATCGGCACTTATGCTGAAAAGCTCAACAAAACGATTAGCGGCATCTATTATAAGAGTAACAGCAAATATAATCGCAAAAACAGCAAGGACTATATTTTTCGACTCGGGTGTTGTGAAAGGTATTTTTTTGTTGACAAAAAATAACGCAATAATCGCAACAGCAGAAGCGATAAGAATAATATAAAGAAAAGGGATTGTAAAGTTTGAAGTATTGGAATAAAAACCACTTTCAGGCTCTATCAACTTAGCAACCTGATAAATTCTTAATGGTATTGCAATAATCAAACCGATAGCAAAAGCAAGAAAACTGCCTAAGAGCATCTTGTTGTTTTTTGTCTCCATAAATCAAACCTCTTTTTCTAAAAAACTATCTTCTTTCCTCTTTTGGAATATACTTTAAGCTTGCAGTAGCCTGTGGCTCTGTTCTTTCTGCAATAGGAATATATTTCTGAGGGTAGCAAACGCTTTTATAAGCAGGGCGGAAAATTCTGCCGCCGCTTACAAGTTCTTCTATTCTGTGAGCAGACCAGCCTGCAATTCTTGCGGAAGCAAACATAGGTGTAAACAAATCCTGAGGAATATCAAGGCATTTGTAAACAAGACCTGAATAAAGGTCAACATTTGCACAAATACGCTTATTGTCGCCCTTTGATTCTGCGATTATTTCAGGTGTAAGGCGTTCAACGAGTTCAAGTGCTTTGAAATCTTCGCCGTAGCCTTTTTTCTCTGCATAAGATTTTGAATATTTTTTCAGAAGAACAGCTCTCGGGTCGCTGTTTGTATAAACGGCGTGTCCCATACCATAAATAAGACCTGTTCTGTCACCTGCTTCTTTACGGATAACTTTTCTAAGGAAATCTGCAACCTGCTTTTCGTTTGTAATATCTCTTACTTCTTCTTTCATAAAGTCAATCATCTGAGTAACCTTTATGTTTGCACCACCGTGACGAGGTCCTTTAAGTGAGCCGATACCTGCTGCTATTGCAGAATAGGTATCAGTACCGCTTGAAGTAAGAAGTCTGGTTGAAAATGTTGAATTGTTACCGCCACCGTGTTCAGCGTGAATCATAAGGCAAATATCAAGGATTTTAGCCTCTTCATCTGTGAACTGCATATCAGGGCGTAAAGAATTGAGAATAAACTGTGCAGTAGAATGTTCAATATTATTAGGGTGAAGGAACATACTCTGATGATAATAAGTTCTTCTCTTAACCTGCCAGGAATTAACCATAATAGCAGGCACCTGTGCGATAAGCTGAATAGACTGACGCAAAACATTAGGAACTGAAAGGTCGTCCGCCGCTGAATCAAAAGAATAAAGAGCAAGAACAGAGCGGGCAATTTTATTCATAATATCAGGTGAAGGGAATTTCATAATCATATCTTCAATAAATTCATCAGGCAAATCCCTGCATTGAGCAAGAATTGTTGAGAACTGTTGAAGCTGAGTCTGTGTTGGTAAAGAACCGAAGATAAGCAACCAAGCCACTTCTTCAAAGCCGAAACGATTTTCTTTTTCGCAGTTGCTTATTATATCCTGAATACTCATACCACGGTATATCAAACGGCCGTCCATAGGGACTCTTTCGCCGTCACTTATATAGTAACCCTCAACGCTGCATATTTTTGAAAGTCCAGCAACAACACCTGTTCCATCAGCGTTTCTCAAACCACGCTTAACTTGATATCTAACATAGTCGTTTGGATTTATTGAGTTATTTTTCAAAAGCTCTTCGCATAAACTTTTAATATCATTTTCAGGAATACTTGGAAATTCTATGCTTTCCATTTGAGGCCACCTCCCCATAAAGTTTTAAAATTAAATCTTAATTATAAAAAGTATCAAATTAGATTTTATTATAATTAGTAAACAAAGTCAAGTAATATTAAGATAAAGAAGGTTGAAAAGACTATGAAAAGTAAATTTACTTTGTTGGTTTGCCTTGCTTTTATAATTATATCAATTCCCTGTCTTGCTTTTTTGTCGCTTAAAGACGAGAAAACCCAAAGCTTTAAAGAGGCACTTATAAAAAGTGAAAACAATGCTCAGGACGAGGCTTCAACCGTAAAGGTGTTTTTAAATCAAAGCTCTGATGTTGTGGAAATGAGCAGTCTTGAATATCTTGTGGGTTGTGTTGCCGCCGAAATGCCAGCGGTCTATAATGTTGAAGCACTTAAAGCACAGGCAGTTGTCAGCAACACCTATTTGAAAAAAGTGCAGAGAGGGACAAAGGACGAGGCTCTTAAAGGGGCTGATATTTCTGACAGCAGTAAAACTCATCAGGGCTATATAAATAAAGAAGAACGGCAAAAACGCTGGGGAGATAATTTTGAGAAGTACGAGGAAAAGATAACAAACGCCGTCAAAGAGGTCAAAGATTATATAATAACCTATAACGGCGAGCTAATTACGGCAGCCTACCACGCTATTTCAGCAGGGCAAACAGAGGACGCAGTAAATGTCTGGGGAAAATCGGTGCCTTATCTTAAATCGGTTGAGAGTGAATTTGACAAGCTTTCGCCCGATTTTTCAGCCGAGCTATCAATAAATAAAGATGATTTCAAAAACAAGCTTAAAGATAAAGAGTCCATTGATTTTTCAGCCGACGCAGGTCAATGGATAAATTCCGAGATAGATTACAGCGATACGGGAACTGTTATGAAGATAAAAATAGGCGGACAGGATTTCAGCGGTCAGGAAATAAGGAACATTTTTTCTTTGCGAAGTGCCGTTTTCAGCGTAAGCTATAAAGACGGTGCATTTATTTTTAAAACCTCGGGCTACGGTCACCTTGTCGGTTTAAGTCAGTATGGTGCAGATTATATGGCAAGGCAAGGTTCTTCGTGGGAAGAAATCATAAAGCATTATTATACGGGCGTGGAAATAGAAAAAGAATAAAAAAAGAGGCATTGTGAGCTGTAAACCCTAACAATGCCTCTTTTTAAATATTTCACTATTGCTGAATTTCAAAAGCTATGCCGTTAAAACAAAGTGTTTTAACGCTATGTGTTATAGCTGTTCAACGATTGTATTTACGAACATATTTATTGCAGTCTGATTTCCGCCGATATGAATTTTATCCGAGCCTAACAATTCTGGTCTTTGAGAAATTCTGGCTGCCCAGTCGGCAATCTTAACATTTGGATATTTTCCGTTGAGCGACCTCAGATATTCCGTTGTTCTGTAAGACCACCATCTTGGTCCCCAATGTCCATCATAAGGTGTAACGAAGATAACCTTATGGTCAGGCGAGAAATCGGCGATTATTTTGTCAATATATTCTTTCCAAGGGTCACAGCCGTTTGTACCCAAGGCAACGACTATAACATTTCCCAAGGAATCAGACTTTTTCAAGCCTGCAAGTATAGAATAACCGTCCATCAGATTACGGCTTCCCTGAGCATCAACATAGCAATTAGGTATAGCCTGCTGTAATGATTTTCTTGCCCCCATAGCAACAGAGTCGCCTATAATCGTAACATTCCGATTTGAAGCGTCAGGGTTGACAACTTTTTTTATTGTAACCTCTGGTGCAACTGTTGGTGTAACGGTTGTTTCTTTTGTCTGCTTCTTTGTGACGGTGGTTT
This sequence comes from Clostridiales bacterium, assembly GCA_024680655.1. Lineage (GTDB taxonomy): Bacteria > Bacillota > Clostridia > Oscillospirales > Acutalibacteraceae > UMGS263. The sequence goes on from JAILBY010000116.1 coordinate 6,254, forward strand.
CTAATTTATCAAAATCAGGTATTCCGTCTTTTTGTGCAAACGCTGTTTCGCTTATTTTGTCCAAGCCCGTTTTTACGCTGTCAATTTTATCTATGCTCTGAACTGCTGCACCAACCATCTGTTCTTCTTCTAATGCAGAAACATCTAACTTATTTAAGAAGATATTTGTGTTGATTACCATACAGCTTATGGACAATACGGCAACAACGGCAATAGAAACATATTTTCTGACATTACTGCTTTTTTCTTTTGTTTCGTCTGAATAGGAGCGTTTATAGAAAAGAGGCTCAATAACATAGAGAACAAAATTAGAAAAAGCAAATGAAGCGATTAAGGTTAAACCAGCGGCGAGATAGTTTGAATTGAAGATATTAGAGAAAACAATATAGAACGGCCAGTGGAAAAGATATATCGAATAGGATAAATCAGCCAAATAATTTATTATTCTTAAATCCTTACGCTCTGGATTTATCGCTTCGTGCAACAATCTTGCAGATAAAATCAGCAAAGAAGCCAGAACGGAAATAATCAAGAAGCCGAATCTGTATGTAAATGCGTCTTCAAACTTAAACTTTATACATAAGGCAATTATAACGCCAAGAGATATAATAAATGTAATTATGGAAAAGGCTTTGATACCCTTTGCCTTTGCTTTTATGCTTTGAGATAACTCTGGAGAGATTTGTATTCCGAAGAAGGTTGCTATTGCAGAGCCTATAAAGAATGGATAGATATGCGTGTTTGTAGCAAAATAGAGGAATGATTGAGAATAGTCCTTGGAAAACAAGAACTGCATATTTACATAAGAAGCTATTGCAATTAAAATTGAACTTACTGTCAATAATATTTTTAAAAGATTTACCTTGTTTTCTTTTGAGCCTTTTGACTTTGATATAGCGTATATAACAAGCCCTGCAAAAAGTCCCCAGAGCAAGTAATAATGCAATTCTAACGCCAAAGACCATGTGTGAACATATAAATGGGGGATTAACTGAGCTTCGTAGCTGCCACCCGTCAATATTTCATAATAGTTTGTAACAAAGCCTAACGCACCTGTTATTTGTTTATCTATACCAACTGAAAAATCAGGTGATATAAATTTAAAGAAAGGCAATGTAAACATTATTGAAAAGAAAAGTGACGGAAAAATTCTTAAAAATCTTCTTTCTATATATGGAAGAAATTTGAAATTCCCTTTATTTTCAAAGGTTAAAATTATTATTGAAGTGATTAAATAGCCTGAGAATGTAAAGAAAATATCAACGCCGAAAAATCCGCCAGGCAAATAGTTGCTGAACAAATGATATGTTAATACTAAAAATAATCCGACAACTCTAACAATGTTAATAAATCTTACTTTTGTCAATTAGCTCACCCTCTTACCATTTTCCCATTTTCCAACAGACTTCTTGCCCGAAGAATTGGTTATATTAACATCTCCGTTGAGTTTTCCTTTAACGAAGGTTCCTTCATAAGTAGAACCGTCCTTGGCTGTATATATGCCTGTACCTTCTGGTAAGCCCTCTTTGAAATTTCCAACATACTGAACATTGTTAAAACTATATTTACCGTAGCCGTCAAACAAGCCGTTTTTAAATTCGCCTTGGTAGATTATTGTAGTTCCATCTGCCGCATAATAAGTTCCGCTTTTGTCTGCAAAGCCGTGAGTGAACTGACCGACATATTTTGAGCCGTCTTTATAGGTCAATGTTCCTTCGCCGTGCATACCCGTAGAATCAAATCCGCCAACATAAGTAAAACCGCTGTTATTTGTGTATTCGGTCTGACTGCCGTTTATCAAGGCTTTATAATTGTTAGCGGTCAATGTTCCCTCGGTTATGGAATTATTATTAAACGAACCGCTTAAAGTAACACCGTCAGAGCTTTCCAAAACAAAAGCTCCGTCTATTTTACCCGAAGTGAATTTCCCTATAAATGTATTATCATTTATTTTGATTTCACCCTTGCCATAAAACTTTCCGTCGAGCAAATCACCTGAAAAATAGAAATCACCATTTTCGTAGTATTTGCTGTCTGCTTTTTTTAAAAAGAATTTGTCGAAAATGCCCACAGCATAAAGGATACACGCTAAAACAAAAATCAAAACTATTGAATAAAGCGAGATTTTTACTGCTTTGCTCATAAATCATTTTCTCCTTACTGGTTTTCTTGCCCTAAAATAAACCAATCTGCCTTTGGTGGAGACGACAGGACTCGAACCCGCTTCTCTACATTGCGAATGTAGCACTCTGCCTGTTGAGTTACGCCCCCTCAGATAGAAATAATTATAATTTATTTTGAATTATTTTGTCAACAAATAATTTATTCACATATTTTTGCACAGAAATTTAACAAAAAAGCGCAAATTTATGTTAATTTATTGACAAATCCACTGATTTTATGGTACTTTAAAAGAGAACTAAACTTTGTTTAAAGGAGACTTTTTATGGCTGACAGAACTTTAAAAACCTATGGCAAAAAAGAGCTTTTTGCTTATCTTGTAGGTATGTTCGGGCAGAACATAATCTATAATGTTATAGCAACCGGTCTTTATTTCTATTTTCAGAATGTTATTTGTCTTCCTGCTATGGCAATAGGTTGGATTTTCACCTTTGCAAGAGTATGGGACGCAATAAACGACCCTATGATGGGAACAATAGTTGACAAAACAAGAACAAAGTGGGGCAAATGCCGACCATATCTTATAATTTTCCCTGGCATTATCGGCGTTGTCACAATTGTTGCTTTCCTCAATGGTAACTACGCTGAGGCATCAACACAAATGCAAAAGGTCTTAATTGTAGGCTGGGCGGCTGTTTCTTATATCCTTTGGGGTATGTGCTTTACAGTTTGCGATATTCCTCTTTGGGGTATCACCTCACTTATGACAGAGGACGAAAATGACCGTAGTAAAATCTTAGGTCTTGCCCGTGTTGCGGCAGGTGTTGCAGGTGTTGGCGTTCTTGTAGTTCAGGTGGCTCAGGCAGCCGCTTCAATCTTTGAGGGCAAAGGCTATGAACCGACAAAGGCTGCACAATACGGCTTTATTTCAACTGTTATAGTTATAACCGTTATAGCCTCTATTCTCTTTGAGTTTTCAGGTATCTTCACAAGAGAGCGTGTTCAGCAGTCTGAAAAACGCTATACCTTTAAAGAAAACTTTAAGATTATGTTTGGCAATAAGCCATTCAGACAGATTCTTATTTCTGGTATTTTAAGAAGTCCTATACAGCTTCTTATGCTTATAGCTATGACTCTTATCACCTACTATTATGCAAACGGCGACTTTATGAACATCTTTGGAGCAGACGGCTCATTGAATACCTCAATGCTTATAAATCTTCTTATAATTGCCGCTTCTGTTTTTGTAGGTCAGTTTATCGCTATGGCTATAACACCTAACCTTATAAAGAAGTTTGAAAAGAAAAAGCTTTATAACTTCTATTCTGTTTTTGGTGCAATCCCTTACGCTATGCTTTTCGTCCTCTATTTAATTTCAGGCGGCGACTTAACATCTTTGGGCTGGGTAATCTTAACAGGACTTTGCTTCTTCTTCTCAGGCGGTGCTATGGGTGGCATAAATGTTCTTCAATCGGTTATGATTGCCGACTGCGTTGACTACGAGGAATATACAAACGGTGTTCGTACAGACGGCGTATTCTTCTCAGGTCAGAGTTTTATCACAAAGCTTTCAGGCGGTATCGCTTCAATAATTTCCGCTGTTGTTTACAGCTTTGTAGGTTATAGTGACGCAAATGTTGACGCTCTTAACAAAGCACTCAAAAACGGTGCAAGCTTTTTGACATACGATGGTGGTTCGGGTGCAGGTAAATACGCTGCAACAATGTTCTTCCTTATCTCAATCCCACCTGCAATAGGTATGCTTCTTTCTATTATTCCAACTGTTAAATATGCTTTGTCAGATGAAGAGCACACAAGAATTCTTGACGAGCTTGTTGCAAAGCGTCACGGTGGCGAAGCAAGTGAAACTCAAACAGGCGAGCAGACAGAAGAATAAAGGTCTTTCTGAAAATTACAGAATATAAAAATAGAATATAAAACAAAAAACAAAGAGCAGATTTAATTTTAAATCTGCTCTTTTTACTATTAAAATATAAAAGTATAAATATAAAACTATTTTATAATATTCAGCCCTAAGAACTTAATATTGATATGCTCTTTTTCTTCCTTGCTCAAAGCAAGTCTTAAACAAACAACA
>JAILBY010000118.1 GCA_024680655.1 Clostridiales bacterium
ATAACAATAACTATTATTATGAAAAAATCGGCAAGGCTTATAAAGCAAAGAAAGGCTCCGATAAAACCCCTACCCTTGACCAGTTCGGCAGAGATTTAACAAGCCTTGCAAACGATAATATGATTGACCCTGTTATCGGCAGACAAAAGGAAATTGAAAGAGTTATTCAAATTCTTTCAAGAAGAACAAAGAATAACCCTTGCCTTATCGGTGAGCCAGGTGTAGGTAAAACGGCTATTGCAGAGGGCTTAGCTCTTAAAATTGCAAGTGGCGAAGTGCCAGAGCTTTTAAAGGATAAGCGTATCGTTTCGCTTGACCTTACAGGTATGGTTGCTGGTACAAAATACAGAGGTGATTTTGAAGAGCGTATTAAGAACGCTATTGAAGAAGTCAAAAAAGCAGGAAATATAATTTTATTCATTGATGAAATCCATACTCTTATCGGCACAGGCTCTGCCGAAGGTGCTATTGACGCTGCAAATATTCTTAAACCAAGCCTTGCAAGAGGCGAGCTTCAAGTAATCGGTGCAACAACCATAGAAGAATACAGAAAGCACATTGAAAAAGACGCCGCACTTGAAAGAAGATTTCAGCCTATAACCGTAGGTGAGCCAACCGAAGAAGAAGCAATAGAAATATTAAAGGGCTTGCGTGACAAATACGAAGCACATCACAAGGTAAAAATTACTGATGATGCCATTGTTGCGGCGGTTAAAATGTCCTCACGCTATATAGGTGACAGATTTTTGCCAGATAAGGCAATAGACCTTATAGATGAAGCGGCATCTCGTGTAAGGCTTCAAGCCTTTACAGCACCGTCTGATATAAAACAGCTTGAAGATAAGTTGAAAGCCCTTTCAGAAGAAAAACAAGAGGCTGTCAACTCTCAGGATTTTGAAAGAGCGGCAAAAATCAGAGATGAAGAAAAAGAAATTCAGCAACAGGTTGACCTTGCAAAAACTCAATGGAAGAATGAAAACTTACATTCAAATTCAGAAGTAGGCATTGATGAAATCGCTCAGATTGTTTCAATATGGACGGGTGTTCCCGTTCAGCAGTTGACTCAGGAAGAAAGTCAGCGACTTCTTAAAATGGAAGAAGAATTACACAAACGCATTGTAGGTCAAGATGAAGCAGTAACCGCTGTTGCAAAGGCAATACGCAGAGGCAGAGTCGGACTCAAAGACCCGAAGCGACCGATAGGCTCTTTTATCTTTTTAGGCCCTACGGGTGTAGGTAAAACAGAGCTTTGCAAATCACTTGCCTTTGCTATGTTCGGCGATGAAAATGCTATGATAAGGCTTGATATGAGTGAATATATGGAGAAGCACACCGTTTCCCGTCTTATCGGCTCACCGCCAGGCTATGTAGGCTTTGACGAGGGCGGTCAGCTCACCGAGCAGGTACGCCGTCACCCCTATTCAGTTATATTGTTTGATGAAATTGAGAAAGCCAACCCTGATGTTATGAATATTCTTCTTCAAATTCTTGATGACGGAATATTGACCGACTCGCAAGGCAGAAAGGTTGACTTTAAAAATTCCATTATCATTATGACTTCAAATGTCGGTGCAAAGCTTATATCATCTGGCAATACAAATCTTGGCTTTTCAAGTGGCGAAGCAAATGAAAGCGATAAAAATATAAAAGACGCTGTTATGGGCGAATTAAAACGCACATTCAGACCTGAATTTTTAAATCGTGTTGATGATATAATCGTCTTTAAACAGCTTACCCACAAGGATATTGAAAATATTGCCCGCAATATGCTCAATGTTCTTGTCAACAGAGTTCACGACAATATGGAAATCGAGCTTGAATTTACAGATGAAGTTATCAGCAAGATTGCCGATGCTGGATTTGACCCTGTCTATGGTGCAAGACCGTTGAGGCGTTCAATTCAGACAAATATTGAAGATAAGCTTTCAGAATATCTGCTTGAAGGAAAAGCAAGCAGTAACAAAAAGTATATCTGCAAATATAAGGACAACGACTTCTGCTTTGAAGAAGCGTAAAAAAAAAGAGCGTAGTTGTAAAACTACGCTCTTTATTTTTTATAAGCCCTGATTATTCTGTTGTGAATTGTTGCTGAACAAATTTATAGCGAACTGCAACTGTTCATCATCAGCAGTTTGAAGAAGCTCAAAGTTTATGTTCTTTGAAAGGCTTACTTCATAATCAGGTGAAATTCCGTTACCATCATAGCACTCGCTCTTATAAGGAGTAATCTTGCCGATAGTAAGCAAAACTGCACTTCCGTCTTTAAGTTCAAATATCTTTGACATTGTGCCCGTACCATTTGTTTTAACGCCGATTATCTGTGCCTTGCCGAAATCTCTCAAATCGCAGGCGAAAAGCTCGGCTGGTCCAGAGGTTTCACTGTTTGTAAGCACCGCCATAGGTAAAGCACAGTCAATAGCATCTGAGGTAAAGGTTTCAATAACCTCACCGCTTGCATTTTCGATTTTTGCAACTGCACCTATGCCCTCACTTGCAAGAGGAACAAGCTTATCAAGTGCCTCTGCCGCATATTCAGTCAAGCCCGTCTTTGTGCCTCTTACATCTAAAATAAGATTTTTTGCACCCTCTTTTGAAAGAGCCGAAATAGCCTTGGCAAGCTCGTCTGGTGTTGCTTTATAGAAATCGGAAATTCTTATATATCCCGTTGTGCCGAAGTTCTGATAAAAAACTGTCTGGCATATTTTTGTTTTAACAACATTAACAGTCTGAGTTGCACCGTCACGCTGATAGGTTATATTAACAGAGCTTAAAGCAGTACCTTGAAGCTTTGCAACCATTGAAGAATAGTTGTCCTTTGTAACTGCTTCATTTTCTATTGCGGTAATTCTGTCACCGCTTTGTAAACCGCTTGATTTTGCAGGAGAATTATTATAAACATAAACTATATAAATACTTCCGCTTTCTGTATCAAGAGCAGGTTTAATACCTATGCTTGATGTTGTGCCGTACAAATCAGCCTTATAGTCGTTATACTGTTCAGCGGTCATATATTTTGAATTAACATCGTTAAGACCTTTAATATAGCCTGCTGAAATTTCTGAATTGAGAAAATTATCCTCAATTTTTCCGTAATATTCCTTACGCACTAATTCGTCAAGTTCCTGCATATTAGAATACATCTGTGCTCTGCCTGGCAAATCAGCAATAAGCTTATTATAAATACCTGTTGAAACTGACATTGTTATTGCAACACTTGCCGCCGCTGTTAGCAAAACAAGAGCAATAGCTATGCCGAGTGAAATCTTTTTACTCATATTTTTCTCCTGTAAAAATCGCTTATGGGTTATATCTTATGCTTGAACCGTTCTTAATCCAAGGCAACGGGTCAACCCGTACACCATCAAGCCATACCTCAAAATGAAGATGTGGACCGTGTGCAGCACCTGTTGAGCCTATTGTTCCTATTTTCTGTCCTGCCGCAACATATTGTCCAACGCTTACTGCAACAGAATTACAATGTGCATAGCCTGTTACAACACCGCCGCCGTGGTCTATCTGGATATAGTTACCCCAACCACTATTATAGCCACCGCCTGAAACAGCCTTGATAACCTTACCGCTCGCAGCTGCAACAATAGGCTTACCAGAAGCACCATTTGTAGTAATATCAAGTCCACGGTGAGGGTGTGACGGATTATAATATCCGGAAGTAACACCAAAATAAAGTGAGATATATCTGTTTGCATCAGGAACAGGACAAAGCATACCGCCCTTTGTAGCAGTAGCCGTACTACCGTCTGTTGAAGAAGAAGCGTTCTTCTTCAAGAATTCGGCAAGCTCCTGAGAATACTTTTCCTTTTCTTCAAGAGCTTTAACAATAAGCTTTTGATAAAGTGTACTGTTCTGATTAAGATTATTCAAAGCACTGTTTGCTTTTGACTTCAAGCCAGAAAGCTGATTTTCTCTTGACTTAACCTTTTCTCTTTGTGAGTCAAGCTGTGCCTTCTCTTCATCAAGCTCTGCTTTCTTTTGGTCAAGCTCTTCCTTTTGTGAATTAAGCTCCTTTATATCTGCTTCAAGCTGATTTATCATAGCCGTATCATTTGCAGACACACGCTTTAAAAGCTCTGTTCTTGTAAGGAATGTGCCAAAGTCAGCAGAAGATAATAAAATCTGAATATTTGAAGCCTCGCCTGCCATATATAATGCTCTTAAACGACCTGACAAAGCCTCGGACTGAGTTTTTACTTCCTGCTGTTTCTGTTCAATAGCAGAATTGAGTTTATCAATCTCACCCTGAACCTCTTTTATCTTTGCGTTAAGCTCGGCAATACTATCATCAAGTGCAGACAACTGCTCGTCAACTGTGTTTATCTGTGACTGCAAGGTGTTTATATATGTTTCCTGATTTGAAATATCATCTTTAACAGCTTCAAGTTTTTTCTGATTTTGCTGTATCTGTTCATCTAATTTTGAAATTTTGCTTTCAAGCTCATTCTGCGTAGTTGCAAAAACAAAATTCAAAGGTACACAAACAAGAAACATAAGAGCAAACAAAAATGAAAAAGCTGATTTTAAAAGTTTGTTATTAAACTTCACTTATTTCAGCCCCTTCCTCTTTGAGATACTTTGACATTGATATAAATGAACCACCAACGCCTGTTGCTATACCTATGAAAAGGAACAACAAAAGCATCCATAAAATATGCTTGCTGAATGGTACAAGTGCGGCATTTATCATTATCACTATATTCTGGAATGATTTTACCAATATAGCGTAAAGTCCTGCCACAACGCCAAGTGAAACAATAGCGGACAAAAATCCGATTATAACACCCTCTATCATAAACGGCCACCTTATGAACCAATTTGTAGCACCAACTGATTTCATAATATTTATTTCAAGCCGTCTGGCAAACATTGTAACCTTGATTGTGTTTGAAATTATGAAAAGAGAAACGACAAAAAGAATTCCTATTATTGAAAAGCTTATCCAAGTAATAACTCTTCTTACACTTGCAAGCTGTTTTGCAAGCTGACTGTTTTCACGAACAGAAACAATGCCATCAATCTGTTTTATGCTATCTACTGTCTGGTCGAACAAAGTAAGGTCGTCAACCACAACTTCATAGGAATTAGGCAAAGGATTTTCAACTATTCCCTGCAAAACGACTGCATCGTCACCCAAGGATTCAATCTGCTTTCTCCAAGATTCCTCTCGTGAAATATAATTAACACTTTTGATATTTTCAATTTCTTTAATGCTTGTACCTATTTTATTTGTTTCATTTGTATCAAGCTTTTCGTCAGTGAAAACCATAATAACATTCTGGTCGCCGACAAGGTTAAGAAAGGAATTTATATTTATAAAAAGCATAATGGCTGTGCCGATAATCACAAGGCACGAAATAAGCACGCCAACAGAAGCAACAGACATCATTCTGTTTACCCATACGCTTCTAAAACCCTCTCTTGTAAGATATTTCAAGGAGCCCTTATGCATTATCGTCACCCCCTGAAACGCTGTCATCATCAAGATAAATTGAATATTGCTCTCTTACAGAAGATGTTTTTGCATTTTCCATAGGCTCAATAATATCATTTATCTTTTCAACAAGTGACTCAGGCTCTTTTTCCTGTTCACTTGCTTTTGTCTTTTCTTCGTGCTTTCTTGTTCTGAGCTTTCTAACCTTTTCGCTTTCGGCTTTTTTCTGTTTGCCAAGCTTTAAAAGACTTTCTTTTTGCTTCTCAAACTCTTTCTGCTTTTCAAGCTCTTTTGTTTCAGTAGTTTTCTTTATAAGCTCATTAAGCTCTTTGTTATCATAAGCATAGTAATATGAAGCGTTGCCCTGTCTTTTCTTCTGTGCTTCTTCATATTCTGCATTTGTCTTTCTGAGAGTTCTTGCCGTTGCCGAGGTATAATCAAGACCATCATTATTTCTTGCGTCAGAAACAATGCAGCCATTTTCTATAACTACAACTCTTTCGTTAAACTGTCTTACAAGCTCGTGCTCGTGAGTAACCATAACAACAGTAGTTCCGTTTTTATGAAGATGATTTAATAAGTCAACAATTTCATAAGACATTTCAGGGTCTATATTACCCGTCGGCTCGTCTGCAATAATCATATCAGCATTATTAACCAAAGCCCTTGCAAGAGCCACACGCTGCTGCTCACCACCCGAAAGCTCGGCTGGTGTGTTTCTTGCCTTTGTCTGCAAGCCAACAAGGCTGAGGACATAAGGAACACGCTTGCGTATTTCCTTTTCCTTTGCACCTATAACTCTCATAGCAAAAGCCACATTATCATAAACCGTCATATTCTGAATAAGGCGGAAGTCCTGAAAAACAACGCCCATAGTTCTTCTGAAATACGGTATTTCTTTCTTCTTTAAGGTAACAAGATTATAATTGTTTACTATTATTTCACCGCTTGTAGGCACTTCTTCACGCAAAATAAGTTTAAGGAATGTACTTTTACCTGCACCCGAAGCACCAACCACAAATACAAACTCGCCCTGCTCAATTTTAAGATTAACATTTTTCAAAGCCTGCGTACCATTACTGTAAGTCTTTGAAACATTTTTTAACTCTATCAAAAATAAGCACTCTTTCCTAACTGAATTTTTGTTATCATAATAAATCAAATAGGCGTTCATATAGAGAACGCCTATCGGACTTATCTTATTACAATTTTAATATTATAAGGCGTTATAGTCAAGTTTAATATTTTACAGGATTTGAATCCAAATATTTCTTAACCATTAAAGCAACCTTGAATACAATAGCGTCATCAAATTCACGCAAATCAAGACCTGTGAGCTTTTTAATCTTTTCAAGTCTGTAAACCAAAGTATTTCTGTGAACGAAAAGCTTACGAGAAGTTTCAGAAACATTGAGGTTGTTTTCAAAGAAACGCTGAATTGTGAACAATGTTTCTTGGTCAAGACTATCAATAGAGCCACGCTTAAATACTTCTTTAAGGAACATTTCGCAAAGAGTTGTAGGAAGCTGATAAATAAGACGGGCAATACCGAGATTTTCATAGCTTACTATTGTCTTTTCTGTGTCAAACACCTTACCAACTTCAAGGGCAACCTGTGCTTCCTTGAATGAACTTGCAAGGTCTTTAATGCTCTTAACAGTTGTACCTATACCAACGATAGCGTGTGTATAGAACTCTGTGCTAAGTGTGTCCGAAATTGAACGAGCAAGATTTTCAAGGTCTTTCGGCTCGATATTTGAACGCACTTCCTTAACAAGAGCAATATCTGTTTCGTTAATATTGATAACAAAATCCTTTGTCTTATCAGGGAAAAGATTTTGTATAACATCATAAGTAGAAATATCATTATGTTCGCTTATTCTTACAAGAAGAACAACTCTTGTTGCATCGTTGTTGAAACGAAGCTCTCTTGCTTTGAGATAAACATCGCCAGGAAGAATATTGTCAAGAACAACATTCTTAATGAAGTTACTGCGGTCAAACTTTTCATCATAATATTGCTTTATGCTTGAAAGTGCAACTGCAATTACATCAACATAGCGTAATGCAAGCTCATCGGTGCCCTCAACAAAAACTGCATATTCAGGGTGCATATGTGAGCCGAAAGTACGGTAAGTATAGTTGTCAACCACATTAACATCGCTGTTTGTAAAAACCTGTGCAACATTTTCAGACTGAACTTCACCGATTTTACCAAGCTCACTGCAAGAAATAATAGTTCTTGTTTCGTCTATAACACCTATTGTTCTGTTTATAGCGTCCCTCATCTGATGAATGACGCCCTGAAAAAGTCTATTCGACATTTTCTTCTCTACTTGCTGTTGAGGCGCAACAATGTCTTTGCCACGGATATTACATCGTCCCCGCGGTTGCGCCGCTGGATGGCCGCGAGCTGC
>JAILBY010000128.1 GCA_024680655.1 Clostridiales bacterium
GTAATAGCATTCTGCGTCTTCATCATAGCCATAGTATGCACAATATTCGCACATAACACTTTCACCCATAATCTCACTTCCTTTGTCAATAACAATAATATAGACAGTTTTTTTATTTGTCAACAGAGAAGTGGGCTTGAATAAAAATAACTTTAATCAAATTTAATCAGCAAACAAAAAAACAAGGCTGATACAAAATCAACCTTGTTTTTTTAATTTAATGTACATTTAAGCCACGGCTTTTAAAAATCTCTTTTGCCATTATAACCTCTTCATTTTCAGGAACGGGAGTATCTTCAAGAGAATATGCTTCTCCAAGAGTTTTCCATTTGTACTCACCGAGCTTATGAAAAGGCAGAATTTCAACCATTTCAACACAAGAAAAATCTTTGAGATAATCGGCAAGCTTTTCTAAAAGCTTATAATCAAGCGTATAATTCGGCACAATAACGTGGCGAATCCACACGGGCTTTTTTATCTTTTCACGATATTCAAGAACCTTTAAAGCAAAAGAGTTGCTCTGCCCCGTTATATCCTTGCACATATCCTCGTCAATGGCTTTTATATCAAGCAAAACCAAGTCACATTCTGTCAATGCTCTTTGTGCTTTTTCAAAATTATAAAAACCAGCAGTATCTATCGCAACGCTTATGCCAAGAGAATGAAGTCTGTCAATGGCTTGTTCTATAAACTCGGGCTGTAATAACGGCTCTCCGCCAGAAAAGGTAACACCGCCTGAACGGATAAAGCTTTTATATTTTAAAATATCTTCAATAAGCTCATCTACTGTCATAGTGTAGCTTGCGTTTTCTTTTTTCCAAGTGTCAGGGTTATGACAATATTTGCAACGCAAGTTACACCCTTGCATAAAAGCAACATATCTGATGCCAGGGCCGTCAACTGTGCCAAAGGTTTCCTTTGAGTGAAAATATCCCTTTATTTCCTCTGACATTGACAACACCTCCGTTCAGCTTTTGTCAGACTCTATTAAAAACGAGTGTGGAAAGTACGGTTGATAATATCTTCCTGCTGTTCTCTTGTTAATTTTATGAAGTTTACCGCATAGCCAGAAACACGAACAGTAAGCTGTGGATAAAGTTCAGGGTGCTCCATAGCGTCAATCAAAACCTCACGCTGAATAACATTTACATTTATGTGATGACCTGTTTCGTCAAAGTAGCCATCAAGAAGATGTGTAAGATTTTTAACCTGCTCATCTTCATTTTTGCCCAAAGCGTTAGGAACTATTGAGAAGGTGTATGAAATACCGTCTTCGCAACTGTCGTATGGTAACTTTGCAACGCTCATCATTGAAGCTACGCAACCGTTTGAATCTCTTTTGTGCATAGGGTTAGCACCTGGTGCAAAAGGTTCTCCGCCTCGTCTGCCGTCAGGTGTGTTGCCCGTTTTCTTACCATAAACAACATTTGAAGTTATTGTGAGAATTGAAAGAGTAGGTCTTGAACGCCTGTAAGTATGGTGCTGTGAAAGCTTTGCCATAAAGCGTTCAACAACCTCACAAGCAATCTTATCAACTCTTTCATCGTTGTTGCCGAACTTAGGATAATCGCCCTCAATTTCATAGTCAACAATAAGTCCGTCTTCGTTTTTGATAGGCTTAACCTTTGCATATTTGATTGCTGAAAGGCTGTCAACAACAACGCTGAAACCAGCAATACCGCAAGCCGAGGTTCTTATAATATCCTCGTCGTGCAAAGCCATTTCAAGCTTTTCATAAGCGTATTTATCGTGCATATAGTGAATTATATTGAGAGTGTTTATGTAAAGACCTGCAAGCCAGTCGCACATCTTATCATAATTCTGATAAACCTTATCGTAGTCAAGATATTCGTCCTGGTCAAGAACAGGCAAAACGGGAGCGATTTGCTCGCCTGACTTTTCATCCTTACCGCCGTTTATACCATAGAGAAGTGCTTTTGCAAGGTTAGCTCTTGCACCGAAGAACTGCATCTGCTTACCTATCGGCATAGCACTTACGCAACAAGCAATACCATAATCATCGCCGAATTTTTCACGCATAAGGTCATCATTTTCATACTGAATAGATGATGTTTCAATAGAAATCTTTGTGCAGAAATTCTTGAATGTTTCAGGAAGCTTTGAGCTCCAAAGAATAGTGAGGTTAGGCTCAGGAGCTGGGCCAAGGTTTTGAAGTGTATGGAGGAAACGGAATGAATTCTTTGTAACAAGAGGTCTGCCGTCAAGTCCGATACCGCCGATTGATTCAGTAACCCAAGTTGGATCGCCTGAGAATAATTCATCATAGGCAGGTGTACGCAAAAAGCGAACCATACGAAGCTTCATAATGAATGAATCGACAATTTCCTGAATCTGCTCTTCTGTATATCTGCCGCTTTGTAAATCTCTTTCTGCATATATATCAAGGAAAGTTGAAACTCTACCAAGTGACATAGCCGCACCGTTCTGCTCTTTAACTGCTGCAAGATAGCCGAAATAAACCCATTGAGTAGCTTCCTTGAAATCCTTTGCAGGCTGTGAAATATCATACCCATAAGAAGCAGCCATTTCCTTTAATTCCTGCAAGGCTCTTGCCTGCTCTGATAATTCTTCAAGCTTTCTTATCATATTACCATCAAGAATAACGGCTGTGTTTCTGTCTGCCTTTGCTTTGATTTTCTGTTCAATAAGGAAATCAACGCCATAGAGAGCAATACGGCGATAGTCACCGATTATTCTGCCTCTGCCGTAAGCGTCTGGCAAGCCTGTGATGATACCTGTATGGCGAGCCTTTTTCATTTCGTCTGAATAGCAGTCAAAAACGCCGTCGTTGTGAGTTTTTCTGTATTTGAACACATTTTCCATTTCAGGATCCATCTCTTTGTTATATGCTTTAAGAGATGAACGAACCATTCTTATTCCGCCGAATGGAATAATTGCTCTTTTAAGAGGTTCGTCAGTCTGCAAGCCGACAATTTCTTCAAGGTCTTTGTCTATATAACCAGGCTTGTGAGAGGTTATAGTTGATATTGTATGTTCGTCAATATCAAGAACGCCACCTGCTTTTCTTTCGTCCTCCATAAGCTTTTTAACCTTGTCAAAAAGCTTCAAGGTCTTTTCCGTAGGCGGTGCAAGAAAACTATCATCGCCATAGTACGGTGTGTAATTATTGATTATAAAATCTCTGACATTTATCGGGTTCCCCATTTTTCTTCCTCCTGTAATTAAAAAAACTTAATCAATATAGATACAAATGATTAACAATGTTAAAAATTTTTAAAGAAGTTAACCTTAGCTAACTCCCGCCTTGTGATAATAATAACACTATATATAGATACTGTCAATTGTTAAAGGTTATATAATTTGACATTAAGTAGCCAAAAATATATAATTGTTGTATTGCTTCAGAATAGAGGTTTTATTATGAAAAAAATAATTTCCGCAGTAATAGCGTTTGCGTTGTTACTTGTTTTTTCAGGATGTTCAATAAAAAAGGACGAGGGCAAAAAGGTTGTTTTGACTTCGTTTTATCCTATGTATATTTTCACTGCTAACCTTATGAACGGTATAGATGATATTAAGGTTGAAAATATGACTGAGCAGAATGTCGGCTGTCTTCACGATTATCAGCTTTTATCAAAGGATATGAAAGCTCTTGCAAAATGTGAAGCCTTCGTTATAAATGGTGCTGGTATGGAAGGCTTTATGGAAAAGGCTATGGAGCAGGTAAGCTCGCTTAATGTCATTGAGGCTTCAACCTCAATAGCTCTTATTGAAAATGAAGAACACGAGCATAATGATAGCCACGAAGAAAGCGAACATAATCACGAGCACGAAACAAACTCTCATGTATGGCTTGATGTTAAAAACGCCATCGTTCAGGTTAAGAACATAAGTGCAGGCTTACAGAAAAGCTTCCCTCAATACGCACAAAGAATAAGTGCAAACGAGCAGGGATATATCTCACGCCTTGAAGCACTTGATACCGAAATAAAAAATGCTCTTGCAGATTTAAGCGGTTCAAAGATAATCTCTTTCCACGAGGCTTATGAATATTTTGCAAAGGCATATTCTCTTGAAATTCTTGCATCAATCGAAACAGACGACGGTGCAGAGCCAAGCACAAAGGAAATTTCCGAGCTTGTTGAAACGATAAAGAAAAATAATGTAAAGGCACTTTTTGTTGAGCCGACTTATTCGGGCAATAGTGCAGAAATACTTTCAAGAGAAACAGCTGCAAAAGTTTACACCTTAAACCCTATCACAAGCGGTGACGGTGAGCTTAATTCTTATGAAGCTATTATGCGTTCAAATGTTGAAACAATAAAAAAGGCGTTAGGAGATGCTCAATAATGCCCGTAGAAAACGGTTGCGGTCTTTGTAAGGTTAAAATTGAAGATATGGGCGTTGTCAAGGGCAGAGATGTTTTGCTTGAAAATGTCAATTTTGAAATGCACTGCGGTCAGCTTACAGCAATAATCGGCACAAACGGAGCTGGCAAAACCACTCTTTTGCGTTCAATTTTAGGTGAAATACGCCACGAGGGTACTGTTGCCTACGAAAGTCACGACGGCAAGGTTATCAAGAACATAACAATCGGCTATGTTCCACAGCACCTTGAATTTGACAGATTTTCGCCCGTCAGCGTTATGGATTTTCTTCTTGCAGGTCAAAGCACAAGACCTGTATGGTTAAAGCCAGATAAAAAGATAAAGGAAAGAATGTTGCTTGCTCTTGAAAGCGTTGGCTGTTCAGGGCTTGAAAATCGTATGCTTGGCGATTTGTCGGGCGGAGAAATTCAGCGTGTTATGCTCGCTCAGGCGATAAATCCTATACCCGAACTGCTTATTCTTGACGAGCCCGTTTCAGGCGTTGATATGGTTGGTGCAGAGCAGTTTTATCAGCAGGTTTCTCAGTTGAGAAAGGATTACCATATGGCGATAGTTATGGTTTCCCACGACCTTAATCTTGTTAGAGAATATGCTGATACAGTTTTGCTTATAAATAAAACCGTTTTAAAGCAAGGCGATGTCAACGAGGTCTATAACTCTGCTGAATTCCGCAATACTTTCGGAGGTGGAATATAATGCAGGTAATATATTATATACTCGAAAAAATTCTGCCTTTTTCCTTTATGGAATATAGCTTTATGAAAAATGCACTTATTGCAGTTATTCTTATAACCCCTCTTATGGGTATGCTCGGCACAATGGCTGTCAATAACAAAATGGCATTCTTTTCAGACGCTCTTGGTCACTCTGCCTTAACGGGCATAGCTCTTGGCGTTGTTCTTGGAATAAACAATGAAATAATCAGTATGATTGCTTTTGGTATTCTTATGGCTCTTGTTGTAACGAGGGTTAAGAGTGCAGGAACAGCCTCGGCTGATACAGTTATAAGCGTTTTTTCTTCAACCGCAATAGCACTCGGACTTGTAATCCTTTCCGTCGGCGGCGGATTTTCAAAGTATTCGCAATATCTGATAGGCGATATTTTAAGCATAACTCAAAAGGAAATCTTAATTCTTGCAATCACCCTTGTTGTTGCGTTTTTGATATGGGGCTTTATTTACAACAAGCTTTTGCTTTTGAGCATAAATTCTGATTTGGCGGCAAGCAGAGGCGTAAGAATTGTTTTAATTGAAAATATCTTCGTCGTTCTTGTTGCAGTTGTTGTTATGGTTTCTATAAAATGGGTTGGTATTCTTCTTATCAATTCAATGCTTATCTTACCTGCGGCAGCGGCAAGAAATATCTCAAAAAATTCAAGGCAGTATCTTACATTCTCAATTCTGCTTGCGTTATTTTCAGGCTTAGCAGGTCTTATCGTATCATATTATCTTGACACCTCGGCAGGCTCAACGATAGTTCTTATTTCTGCTGTTATATTTTTCCTTTCTTACTTTTTCAGAAGAAGAAAATAATTTGAAAAGACTATTTGTATATGTTAGAATAAAGGTATAGGTTTTTCTATACCTTTATTTTTTTCTTCGGAGGTAAATAATTTTGGCTATTATTCACTCCCTTTTTTCAACTTTTTCGTGGTACAATCTTCTTGATACCCTAATAAAAATTCTGGTTGCTACATTGTTGAGCGGTTTTATCGGCTATGAAAGAGAACATTCTCACCGTCCAGCAGGTTTCAGAACGCATATCCTCGTTTGCGTAGGCTCTGCGTTGATTATGACTTTATCAAAATATATGTTCAACGAGTATATGGACTCCTCTGTTATGGACCTTGTAAGAATGCCCGCTCAGGTTATAAGCGGTATCGGTTTCCTCGGTGCAGGTACCATTCTTCGTGAGGGTTTCAGCGTAAAGGGACTCACAACCGCCGCTTCACTCTGGGCAGTATCCTGTATAGGTCTTACTATCGGAGCAGGCTATTATGGTGAGGCTCTTGTTGCAACACTGGTTATCTATCTCACACTTAATGTGTTAAGAAAAATCATCACAAGGAAAAGAACAGGCGTTACAATATTTATTGAAGTCAGCAGTCTTGATGAACAGATTAAATCTATTTCAAGAATTATAAGAAAATGCGAGGGACATCTTAAAGCCCTTGAAATTGTTGATGCAGCTACAAATTCAAAATTTAAACGGCACAAAGGCACAACGGTTATAAAGGCTTGGGTTTTCCCAAGAGATGATTTTATGCTTGACGCAATGATTGATTCTATTCGACTTATAAATGGTGTTGTTGACCTTTATGTTGAATAAGTTTACAATTTGTTCATAAAAAAGCCACAATGAAACAAAGTTTTAAAATTATATTTATACTGTACTCTAATCTATAAGGGAGCCGCACCCTTTATTAAGTTGAGTACGATAGCTCTACCCCTCCTCAATAGGGAAATCATCCGATGCCGCAATCGGATGATTTTTTTTTATAAAAAAAGACAAGGTGCTGACAAATCAACACTCTGTCTTTTCTTTTTATATGCTATAAATTGTCGGACTTGCAGAATAGCTAAAGATAAAACGCAAGTGCGGTTATTAACGCACCGATACTTGCGTAGGCGATAAAACGGGCAAGAGATAAAATTATATCTGATTTTTCTTTTTTGTCAGTTTTATTGCTTTTTCTTGTTATCGGCGGAGCAGAAGCAGAGTCGGTAAACTGTTTTGCTTTTTCATAAAGACGGGCTTCACTTGTTGAAGCATATTCAGGTTTAACAAAAAATAAAACTCTTTCAAAATATTCGCTTTTTGCATCACGAACTTCAACAATCTGTCTGTTTACACCTTTAATCATCGGCGTTCCTCCTAAATATAAAGCTCTTTGACAGATAGTTTTGACTTTTTTAGCTTTCTATATACTCTTTAAATTGTAATTTTTTTGCTTTGTTTTTTTACAAAAGAATAAGACAACTGATTTTTTTAAAATCGTCATTTTAAACTGAAAAAAAATTAAAAAAAAGGTATATTTTTACTTGACAAAGTTAGATATACAGAAAGTATATTTTTTCTTGTGGAAAACTCTGTGGAAAATGTGCATAATCTTGTGTGAAACACCACTCACCTATAACTTTCTATGTTAAACACAGAAAAAAAGTGAAATACAAAATGTTTTAGCACCTTTACTGTCAACTAATACAAAAATTTGAATTAAAATTTTTTTGTAAAAAAATCTTTGTAAAAACTTGATTTTGCTCGATTTTTTTCGTTTGACAAAATTTCATTTGTGTATCTTGTCTATTTTTTTAAGAGGAAGTTTTTGTAAATTTTCAAAAATAAAAGAAAAAGCATTTTTTCAAAATTTTTTCTTGACAAAAAATTAAGAAACGGAAAAATGATTGACAAAAAATATACAAAACATAATATTTCATATTCCGATA
>JAILBY010000129.1 GCA_024680655.1 Clostridiales bacterium
AAATTCGTGCAAACCAAAAGCCCCCACGGTCTCAATGTTTTTCAATGGCACAGGAAGAGGTTTCCAAAGGGGAAACACGAATAGTATGCGACATCGACAAGTGACACCCCAAATCTTTGATTTGGTTGGTGGAACTTATGCGTTAGCTGGGTTTCCCCTTTGGCGGCGTTCTCTTGCCGAGCGTTCTCTTTCGCTGGTGAAAGAGAATGCGAGCCGTCGTCATAATAAACTAAAATTTCATCTTTCTGAATTAAGCAAGATAAAAAGATTAGTTTTCGACTGCCGTCGGGGCTTTCATTTTCTTCTCGTTGAAGAAGAAAACGAAACAAAAGAAGTCAAGTTAAGGGGCACCAGACTACTGCGACAAAAGTCTGGTTCCCCTTAACAATCCCCTCCCCTTTCATTTCTGTCTTGATAAAACCCGTAGCTCTTACCCTCTGCTGAAAATCAACTTGATAGAGCAAAGCCACTTCCAACGGCTTTGCTTTTTGTTTGCTGATATTGAAAAACTAAAAAATATAAAACTAAAAAGCATTAGGCGTTGTAAGTGCCTAATGCAAGATTTAACTTAAAGTTAGCACAAACAAAAACCCACCACGGTCTCAATGTTTTTCAATGGCACAGGAAGAGGTTTCCAAAGGGGAAACACGACTTTTATGCGACAACGAGGGTTTCCCCTTTGGCGGCGTTCTCTTGCCGAGCGTTCTCTTTCGCTGGTGAAAGAGAATGCGAGCCGTCGGAGACTAAACTAAAAATTTCATCTTTTTAAATTAAACAAAACCTCCCCACTCCACGCTGCGTAGGTTTACTCTCTCACCTTATGCGTGTTATCATTTTTACATAAGAGGGGGTTATATTATGAAATTCACACCTATTGACTTGCAAAGCTGGAAAAGAGGGCAGATGTTTTACTATTTCTCAAACATCGCACCTACGGGGTATTCTATAACAGTAAATATTGATGTGACTGAATTGAGAAAAATTATGAAAAGAGAAAAAATGAAATTCTTTCCTGCTTATCTATGGTTAGTTACCAAAAATCTTAACCGTCAGGAAGAATTCAAAATTGCCGAAAAAGACGGTGTTATCGGAATTTATGATAACCTAACACCTCTATACGCAACCTTTCACGAGGACGACCATACCTTTTCTTTGATGTGGACTAAATTCAGCGAAAGCTTTTCTCAGTTCTATCAAGACTATATTGAAAATCAGCAACGCTTCGGTGATGTTCACGGCGTGATTTCACAGCCTCAAACACCGCCGCCCGAAAACGCTTATACTGTTTCTTGCGTCCCTTGGATTGATTTCACGCACTTTGCTGTTCACAGTTACGAAAACAAGCCATATTATTTTCCGTCTGTTGAAGCGGGACAGTTTTTTGAAAAAGGCGGCAGACTATTGATGCCACTTTCAATAACCTGCCATCACGCAACCACAGACGGCTATCATATCAAATGTTTTCTCGAAAATCTGCAAGAGGATATAAACGAATTTCAACGCTATCTATAAAAAATTAAAACGACTATTCTTGTTTTCAGGAATAGTCTGTTTTTTTTAATTGCTATATAGTATAATAAAATAGAACTCAGCTTAAAGGAGGATAAATATGAACGAATATATGAAAATAGCCAAGGAATTATCGGACGATAATTTAAAGACAAATGTGGGCGGACCTTTCGGTGCTTGCATTGTAAAGGACTCTGTTATAATCGGAAGAGGCTCTAACCATGTTCTGAGTAACAACGATCCAACGGCTCACGCAGAAATTATGGCAATAAGAGATGCCTGCAAAAACATCAATTCCTATGATTTGAGCGGTTGTGAATTATATACCTCTTGTTTCCCTTGCCCTATGTGCCTTTCTGCAATAATTTGGGCAAACATAAAAAAGGTTTATTACGGAAACACAAAAGAAGATGCCGCCGATATCGGTTTCAGAGATGATTTTATATATAATTACATAAAGGGCTTGACCGATAACGCTGCCGACAGCAACATATTGAATTTAGAGGCTCTCGACAGAGAAGAAACAATAAAAACCTTTGAGGCATTTCGCCAAAAAAGCGATAAAACTATATATTAAAAAATCAAGCAAAAGAGGGTTAATATGAAAGAAGTTCAGAAATTTTTAAAGGACTGCGGTGTCTATTATTTAGCAACCGTTGAAAACGACCAGCCAAGAGTAAGACCTTTTGGAACAGCAGAAATATTTGAAAATCGCCTTTACATACAGACGGGCAAAAAGAAAGATGTCTTTAAGCAAATCGAACACAACAACAAGGTTGAACTTTCTGCTTTCAAGGACGGAAAATGGATAAGAGTGGCAGGCGAATTAGTGCTTGATGATAGAATTGAAGCGAAAAAATATATGCTTGACCAAAATCCTACATTGAGAAGTATGTATGATGAAAACGACGACAACACTGCGGTTTTATACCTAAAAAACGCAACAGCAGTTATTTCATCATTTACTGAGCCACCAAAAATCATTAAGTTTTAACTTTAAATTTAAAAGGTTTATAATCAATCGGGGCTTTCATTTTCTTCTCGTTGAAGAAGAAAACGAAACAAAAGAAGTCAAGTTAAGGGGCACCAGACTACTGCGACAAAAGTCTGGTGCCCCTTAACAATCCTCTCCCCTTTCATTTCTGCCTTGATAAAGCCCATAGGCTTTTACCCTCTGCAAAAATTTGATTTTAATCTCGCAAAGCCACTTTCAACGGCTTTGCTGATAAATTTTCTCAAACTTACTTCTAAATTTTTACTGATACGCAAAGACTTTTTCTTTTATCAGTAATAAAGTATAGATAAAATTATTCGGTAGCATATCTATAATAGCAGACTTAAAGTAAGATAAAAATTAAAGGCTTTTATGAAGATTAGCCGATAGAACAAGAGTGTTTCCAAAGTGGCGATACACTTTGGTCGGGAAGAAAGGGATTGTCAAGGGGAAGAGAACTCGAAATTTTCTTTCCCTTGACTGCATTTCTCTTGCGAGCGTTCTCTTTGTGCACGCAAAGAGAATGCTCAAAAAGAAAGATAGATAAAACTAATCAGCAAAGCCGTTGTAAGTGGCTTTGCTATATGATACTTATTAAATTAAAAAGAGAATGCGAGCCGTCGGAGACTAAACTAAAAATTTATCTTTCTAAAAACAAAAACAGCCCTTGCCATCACAAGACAAGAGCTGTTTTCTATTATAATATTCCTTTTTAATCAATCGAATATTTTATATCCGTCAACTCTGCAATTTCATTATCAGTTGCAAATTTTTGATATACCTCAGCTATTGAACGAGAATACTCTTCATTATCAAAGCTTTCTTTCAAAAGCTTCTCACTAAGCCTTGAAATCTGATTTGAAAAATCATTACCCAAAACAAGAAAATCCATATCAACAAGCTCGCCTGTATCTGTGCATATCAATAAAATTTCAAGAGGCATACCCTCTCCCTCTTCATATACACAAGGTTTATAATAATCTGCAAGGTGTGGTGAAAAAGGTGCTGAAAGATAGTCGTTCTCTCCCCATCTTGCACAAAAGAACATAATATTATCAATAGGCGTGCAAGCAAAATCATAGTGACCGCCGAGTTTGAAATTAACTATAATATCAGAAGAAAGCTGAGCGATAAGCCTTGCGTGCTCTCGCATTTCCCAACGGATACAAGACGGCTGACCTATAAATTCTTCAAAAACCTGACCGACACATATAGTATTCATATAAGCACCCCTTTATCAATTTGTTCTTTTGTGAACTATATTTTTAAAAGTACGGTATAGTTTGATTATATATTAAAAATATTTTTTGTCAACAAAAAAAAGCACCCTGAATATAAAAACAATTCAAGGTGCTTTTGTAAAGTTAAATTATTTCATCATCTTGCGGATAACATTTTCAAAATCATTATAATTGAAAATCTTTGGTACAGGATAAAGTGGATTACCCTCTTTTATAGCTCTCTTGATAAGCAAAGGTAAATCTTCTTCCTTTATGCAGTCAAACTTATCAGGAATATCCATATTCTTATTCATCTGCTTAACTGTTTCAATGAATTTGATTGCCTTTTCGCTTTCAGTTGTAAGACCTTCTGTAATACCTGCAATATCTGCAAGCTTTGCCAAAGGCTTGTATGCACTTGAACCATAAGCTTCAAGAACATAAGGAAGAATTATAGCATTTGCAAGACCGTGAGGCACGCCATAAAGTCCGCCAAGGTTATGTGCAATAGCGTGAACATAGCCTACATAAGCTCTTGTGAAAGCAACGCCTGCATAGAAAGAGCCTTTGAGCATATTCTCTCTTGCCTGAATATTTGCACCATCATTATAAGCTGTTTCAAGATTATCAAAAATAAGCTTAACTGCTTTTTCAGACATATCAATAGTATGAGGTGTATTTGAATGTCCGATATAAGCTTCAACTGCGTGAGT
>JAILBY010000136.1 GCA_024680655.1 Clostridiales bacterium
GGACAGAGCATAAGCCTTTTTAGTATAAGGTTTATCTCATCTGTTTCAAATTCTTTTTCTGAATTCAATTTTTGCAGAAGAATTTTAGGCGGTATTTTTAAATCGTTTGCGAATTCTTCAATAGAGTCATAGAAAAGAAAAATACGGTCGTTAAGTTTTTTATAATTGAATTGCATAGTTTAGTCTTCCTTTCTTTTTGTTTAGTTTTCTAAACTTATCTTTATTGACATATTACACCAAAGGGGAAAATCTGTCAATAGAAAAAATTTAGAAAGTTAAACTTTTAGTACGCTTTTTATTTAATTTGTTGCATTTTCTAAACTTTTGTGATACCATATAAAAAAAGGAAGTGAAAATGTGGATACTATCTCAAACCGTATAAAACAGGCTATGGCTTTACGCAATATGAAACAAGCAGATATAGTTAGATTAACGGGCATAAATAAAGGTGCATTGAGTTCTTATATATCAGGTAAATATCAGCCGAAACAAAACAATATATATCTTATTGCAAAGGCTCTTGATGTCAACGAGGGTTGGCTTATGGGGCACGATGTTGAAATGACTAAGGCTGATTCACCTGACAAAAAGGCTTTTATTATGCCAGATACTCTTGCAGTCCATTTTGAAAATGAAACATTTTCAGAGCAGGAGCTTCAAGAGATAAAAGATTTTATAAGCTATATAAAATCAAAACGCAAGTAGCCTAAGTGTTTTTATGGAGGGAAAATTGAGATGACAAAAGAAAATCTCCTTTTGGAGATAAAGAGCAGGAATTGTTATATAATTGAGCGTGAATTTATTTCACAAAACATAAGAGCTATTTATTGCGATAAATGTATTGCACTTAACAAAGATATTACAGATGAAAACGAAAAGTTCTGCTTAATTGCCGAACAGCTTGCTCACGATTATCTTAGCAGTGGTATTGTGCTTAACGATAAAAAACAGCTTTCAAGAGCAAGGGCTTGGGCGTTTGATAAACTGATAGGTATTTCGGGTTTAGTGGAAGCTTTTGAAAATGGCTGTAAGAATGAAAAAGAAATTGCGGATTATCTTAATGTTACGGAAGTTTTTTTGAAAAAAGCCTTGTTCTTTTATGCCGATAAATACGGAAAAAGATTAAAGTTAGGGGATTTGTTTATTAAGTTTATCCCCGAACTTGAAATAAAAAGAGAAAGATAAGTTTTATAAAAAAAGTCGCTGATTTACAAATTCTTAAATCAGCGACTTTTAATGTTTTATATTGCTTGTGTTATGCCCGTTGTGAGTATAGGCAGATTATCTTTATAGATTTTATCAAACTGAGAAACGGGCAGAGGATTTTCGCCAAGACCACATTCAATAGTATAACCTGGCAGATTATATTGCTGAATGAACCAGTCCTTATAGCCTGCAAAGGCAGAGTTATATGGTGTTTCTTCAAGAGAATAGCCACTTGATTTTTGCATAATCAGAGCGATTTCATACGAGCGAGGCGGTTGATAGTCAAGGAATTTCCAGTATATAATCTCACCTTGCGTATGGTAGGCAAGGATAAGAGCAAAGCTATGGTTTAGTGTGAAGTTATATATTGCCTGACTTTCGCTTTCTGAAAGAGGGGAAAAGCCCACAAAATCTCTTGGTGCAGGCGAAGTGAAGCCCTGCTGATATTTTATCCTTTTTGCTTGCTCCCACTCGGCAGGAAATTGAAGATTCAGGTCGGTGCCGTTTATGTTTGCTTTCCAACCGCTCGGAAATGGTATTGACGGATATTTTGAAGCATATCTTTTTGCTCTTATATAATATTGCGAGTTTTCCATAACTCCGTTAACCAAGTCAACTCCGTCTGGATTTACCATAGGTACAATATAAAGCGTAGCCATATTATAGAGTGCAAAGGCTGAAAGTCCGTTTATCTTACCGCCTGTTGCGTATGCGTTGAGATATTGCTCGGCAAAGTTGAGCAATACGGGAGTGGTTATCCATTCGTTTGCGTGAAATGAAGCGTTATAGAATATTTCTGTTGAGCCTCTGCCTATTTTTAAGGCATAGATATTCTTGCCCATAACGCTTTTGCCGATAGAAAAAAGTGTAATAAAAGGATACCTTTTTGCAAGTCCTTCTAAAATGTTTTGCAGTAAAAAATAGGAATAATTTATGGAAGTCGGAACCAGAGAAAAGCCGAATGGGATGGTTAATTCTTCACCGATTTTCAGATTTAACGGCTCTGTATCAGGGTTTGCCGTTGATATTGCCTTTACGCTTGTGCCGTATTTATTAGCCAAGCTCCAAAAGGTATCGCCCTTGCCTATTTTAATGGTAGTATATCCATTTATATATGGCATAAGCTTAGCCCAAGTTTTATCTCCGACTATTCCGTCTGCTTTCAAGCCATTTGCAGTTTGAAAATCCTTTACGCTTTCAAGAGTCTTTTTGCCGAAAATGCCATCAATATCATCATTGAAAAGTCCTGCTCGTGTTAAGGCAAGCTGTAATAGCTCAACATTAGTGCCACGGCTGTTATATTTAAGAGTTTGCAAAATAAATCCCCCTTAAAAACTATTCCTGATATTATATGCTCAACTTTTAAAGAGGTTAATTGACAGGCAGTTGAATATTTTATTATAATAGCAATATATATTAAGAGGTGATAAACGGGAATGAAAAAGAAGTTACTTATTTCGGGCGGGGCAGTTTTCTCTCTTGCTTTTCTTTGCGTGATTATAGCGTTGCTTGTGTGGAGTACGGGCAATTATATTGAAATAGATGCACCTGAACAGATAAACTCAAATGAAGAAATAAGCTTTGATATTTTGCTTACTCTTAAACATAACAAGTCGGACAGATTTAATTTTGATGTTATGATTAGCGATTGTGAAGCAGAAATTACTCAGGCGACCTTTAACAATGAACTGCCGTTTTTTTCTCAATTAGATAATGAAGAAAATGAAGCACTTGGCTATAAAAATATAGAAAAGGGCGAAAACAGAATTACATTTTCTGCAAAAAATATAGAGGAAAGCTTGAAAGGGAAAAAAATAAAGCTTGCAACTGTTAAGTTGAAGAATAAATCTTTAAAGAGCAAGGCGATTGATATTTCCGTTGATGTTCTTGGCAAAGAAAATTATTTCAAAAAGGCTTTTCTCAGAAGGCTTATTCCATTAAAGATAAAAACTCAAAGCGTAAAAATTCAGTTTAAAGGAATAAACGGTGCAGAGATAGTTGATGTTTCAACAACCTCACTCAACGCACAGACTAATCAGTCGGTTAAGCTCAATGCGGTTACTTACCCTGAAAAAAGCGAGGGCAAGGTTATAAGGTGGAATTCCTCTAATCCTAAGGCGGTTACTGTTGACGCAAACGGAATAGTCAAAGCGGTAGGGCTTGGCAATTCGGTTGTAACTGCTAATATAGACGGATATATAGCGAAAAAGGATATAAGCACCTATATCGAAGGTCAGTGCGGAGAAAATCTTGTATGGCACCTTGAAAATGGCGTTCTTTCAATCAACGGAAGCGGAAATATGTGGAATTTTACGGCTGCTTCGCCAGCCCCTTGGCATACCTATTGTGAATATATCGGCGAGGTTTTTCTCAATGGTGTTGAAAGTATAGGTGATATGGCTTTTTGTGATTGCCTATATGTTTCTTGGATAACCTTACCAAAGTCGATTAAAGCCATAGGCAACAACGCTTTTGCTAATTGCAGCAATATAAAAATCAACTGCTATGATAACTCAATTTCACAACAGTATGCAGTCAAAAATTCTATAAAATACAATATTTATGTCGAAAAAGGCGATATTGAAAATAAAGGTGTTTTGCCAAGCTGTGCCGATTTGTTAAAGGTATTCAAGGTCTTTAAAATTAAGAAGAACACGCTTGATTTAACTGAAAATACTGCCGCCGATTTCAATGATAATAAGGAATTTAATATAGCTGATGCTCTTATGTTCCTTGAATATATGAAAAATGGTGAGGTAAGCAGCTACAATACAGAAAAGTACATATATCAGGAGCAGTCGGGTTACAGATATGCTACTGATTTGTCTGGCAAAATAAATACCTATACGGGCGTTGATGTTTCTGAATATCAAAATAAGATAGACTGGGCAACGCTTAAAAATGCAGATACAGATTTTGCTTATATAAGACTTGGTTACAGAGGCTATCTGCAAGGTCAGTTGAAGCCTGACAGTGAATTTGAAAATAATGCAAATCAAGCCTCGACAGTCGGTATGCCATTTGGTGTTTACTTCTTCACGCAGGCTGTCAATAAGGCTGAGGCTATTGAAGAAGCTGACTATGTTGTTGAAAAATTATCGGGATATACTCTTAAATTGCCCGTTGCTATTGATATGGAAGATTTAGAAGCAAACAATGCAAGAGCAAAAAATCTCACGAACAGTCAGAGAACAGAAGTGCTGAATGCCTTTTGCGAAAGAATAGCACAAAGAGGATATTATCCCGTACTTTATACGAACATAAATTATTATTATCATAAGCTTGATTATGAAAAGCTGGGCGATTATGATATATGGTTTGCACACTATACCAAGGATTTTGAAACCCGTGAATATAATATGTGGCAGTATTCAAGCTCTGGAATAATTAGCGGAATTACAACAGCGGTTGATTTGAATATAAGTCAGATAAACTATCCTGCTATGCTTAAAAATTATGGATATTGGTAAAAAAAGAGCGTTCTTTTAAGAACGCTCTTTTTATTTGATTTAATTGTTTAATTGTGTTTAAGCTCTGATTATTTTCTTCCTTCTCTTTTAGCCTGAATGAAGCAAGGGATTGAATTGATTGAATAAAGGTATATATCGCTTACATTTTCGGCTTGTATGAAATAAGTGTTTTCAAAAGCGAGCGGAATGAACAGAGCATTTTGTATAAGGAAATTCTCTGCTTGATTGCAAAGAGAAAATTTATCCGCAGAGCTTTTGGCATTTTTAAGCTGAGTCAAGATATTTTCAAATTCATTTGAACTGAGATGTATTGACGGCTCAACGGATTTAAGGAAATTAACGGTGTCTGAATTTTCAGCAGTCATAGGTGCAAACATAATATCAAAGCTACCGTTACGCAAGGTTGAAGTAACCTTTGAGCTTTCAACAAGCTTTATTTTTGCACTGATTGAAAGACCGAAATATTTTTGCCAGGATTGCAAGAGAGTACGCATATTTGTTTCGTATTCAGACGGACACGAAAGAGTGAGTGTTATGGTTTTTGTGCCAAGCTCGTCTGTTGCCTTACTCCAATATTCCTGTGCTTTTGCAGCGTTATCGGAAAGAGCGGCAAGAGGCAGAGCGTTTTCACGGTAGTTTTGAAGCTCAACCTTGCACATATCAGGAATTATGCCCGTCGCAGTATTCGGAAAACTGCTTTTTATATCGCTTGCAAAGGTTGCAACTGCAAGAGCAAGCCTTAAATTTGTGTTGCTTAAATATTGACTGTCTGTATTGAAGCATAATCCCCATACGGTATTTTCAAGCTGTTTATATTTGAACTTTTCGTGCTTTATAAGAGCTTGTGCACTTGTTGAAGTGAGAATACCTGCATCATAATCGGAATTTTTTATGTTTTCTGCAATATCGTCTGTGTTGCTGTTTATATAGAAATTAACGCTTGACGGGATAGCAGAAAATTCACCGTTATACTCAGGATTTTTCTTTATAAGGAAAGAAGCGTCTTCGTTCCATTTTGAAGTATAAAATTGACCGTTACAAAGGAAATTGTCTATATTAAGACCATACTTGCCCTTGGTTGCAAGGAAAAATTCTTCGTTGCAAGGCATAGCAGGGGCAGTTGTGAGCAATTCCAAAAAAGACGAGTCAGGATATTCAAGAGTTATCTGCAAGGTGTATTTATCAACGGCAACAACGCCCAAGGTGGTTTCATCAGCCTGCTCGTTGAAAATAGCCTTTGCATTTTTTATTACAAAAAAGCTTTCGTGAGTTGGGCAATTAGTTTGTTTAAGAACTGTTCTTCTTAACGCATAAACAAAATCATCAGCATCAATATTATTTACAAAGGAATCACCTAAAAGCTCTTTTGAAGAATCAAAAAGATACCATTGAGCGTTTTGCCTCAATTTAAAGGTGTAGGTGAGTTTATCCTCTGAAACAGAATAGCTTTCAGCTATACCGTTTATAATATTTCCGTCACTGTCAAGCCTGAAAAGACCTTCCATACAGTTGTTTATTATGGTGAGTGCAGCATCTGTTGAGGCTATTTGGGGATCAAGACATTCGGGGTCTTGTGAAATAGGGTAGGCAAATGCTTTGTTTGCGTTAGTACGCTGTTTGCAAGCTGAAAAAAAAGTAATCATAAAGGTTGCCATCAAAATAATGCTGACAACCCTTTTTAAAATATTATTCTTCTGCATCAAAATCAAATTTGTCAAGCAAATCACGCAATGCTTTTGCTTCTTCAAAATTAAGAGTGATACCCTTAGCCATTCTTGAACGGTCAGGAGCCCATTCTCTTAAATCAAATTTTGGTTTATTATCGTTCCAGCTTACAAGATTGAGTTCTTTTGTCCAGCCCTTTTGATTTTCTGAAAGAATACCGAGTTCATCTGTAATTTCATATTTAATTTCTGCCATAGTGATTTCTCCTCTTTTTATTATTGTTTTAAATCAATATAAATATAATATAATAAATTTTGG
>JAILBY010000217.1 GCA_024680655.1 Clostridiales bacterium
TAGAAAAGATTTCGGTTTTAGTAAAATAACTTTATGATATATTTTTCATTTTGGAAAGGAAGAAGAAGAATGCCGAATTTTCTTTTAGTAGATGGTGCTATGTCTTTTGCAGGCTTGGTTACCGTAACAGGACTTTTGATAGTTTTTTCCGTTTTGATTTTGCTTATTATCATATTCAAGCTTTTCGGAGTTATTATGTCTGCAATATCCAAAGCAAAGAAGAAAAAATCAAAATTAGCTTTGAAAAACAAATCTGCAAGCGTTGCAAATAGCAATTCTAACAATGTTAAAGCGGAGGAAAAAGCCTCCCCTGCTACTGCTCCAAAAGTTGAAAAAGGTATTTCAAATGAAATTGTTGCAGTTATTGCAGCCGCAGTTGCCGCTTTCGGCGGTGGAAAAATCAAAAGCATAAAAAAATCATCAACAAAAAGCAACGGCCGTTCCAGTTGGGCAAATGCTGGTGTTGTTGATAATACAAAGCCGTTTTAAAGGAGGTTTTATAAGTTGTTTCACGATTTTTTAGTTACAATAATTGAAATTTTTAACAATTCAGGTTATAAAGCCTTATTCACAGGTGACGGCTATCTTAACCTTATAATGATACTCGTTTCTTTCGTTCTTCTTTATCTTGGTATAAAGAAAGGCTTTGAGCCGTTACTTATGGTGCCTATCGCTTTCGGTATGTTGCTTGCAAACTTACCTGGTGCAAACCTTGCAGTTACCTACCACGATATACCAGGCTTTATAGAGGTTTTCAAATCTGGTCACGCAGGTCTTTTGGATATACTTTATATCGGTGTTAAAGCAGGTCTTTATCCGCCTATAATCTTTATGGGTATCGGTGCTATGACAGACTTCGCACCACTTATCGCAAACCCTGTAAGTTTCCTTTTGGGTGCTGCCGCACAAGGCGGTATCTTTGCTACATTTGTTATGGCAACATTACTCGGCTTTAATCCAGCAGAGTCTGGCTCAATAGCAATAATCGGTGGTGCAGATGGTCCTACTGCTATTTATGTTACTTCGCAATTAGCTCCCGCTTTGTTAGGCTCAATAGCCGTTGCGGCTTATTCGTATATGGCACTTGTTCCTATCATTCAGCCACCTATAATGAAGCTTTTAACTACTAAAAAAGAGCGTATGGTTAAGATGAAAGCTCTTCGTCCTGTTTCAAAGACAGAAAAGGTGCTTTTCCCTATCCTCGTTACAGTAGTTGTTACCTTGCTTTTACCAGACGCTGGCTCTCTTGTAGGTATGCTTATGTTCGGTAACCTTTTGAAAGAAAGCGGACAGACAGAAAGAATTTCAAAGACAGCACAAAACGAACTTATGAATATTATAACAATCTTCTTAGGTCTTTCAGTTGGTGCAACAACAAACGCACAGTCTTTCCTTTCTTTGTCAACCTTGAAAATTATTCTTCTTGGTCTTATCGCCTTTTCATTCGCAACAATATGCGGTGTTTTACTCGGTAAGGTTATGTATATCTGTACAAAGGGCAAAATCAATCCGCTTATCGGTTCAGCAGGTGTTTCAGCAGTTCCTATGGCTGCAAGAGTTGCTCAGAAGGTCGGTCAGGAAGCAAATCCAACCAACTTCCTTCTTATGCACGCTATGGGACCAAATGTTTCAGGCGTTATCGGTTCAGCAGTTGCTGCCGGTGTTCTTCTTACACTTTGCAAATAAGTTGAATAAAAATATTTTTAAAAGCCATAGTGAATACTATGGCTTTATTTTTTTCAAATTTCAGCAGAAAAAATTTATCTTTCTAAATTAAAAAAGATAAAAAGATTACCTTTCGACTGCCGTCGGGGCTTTCATTTTCTTCTCGTTGACGAAGAAAACGAAACAAAAGAAGTCAAGTTAAGGGGAACCAGACTACTGCGACAAAAGTCTGGTTCCCCTTAACAATCCCTTTCCCTTTCATTTCTGCCCTGATAAAGCCCGTAGGCTCTTGCCCTCTGCAAAAATTTGATTTTAATCTCGCAAAGCCACTTTCAACGGCTTTGCTGTTTTGTTTTATCTTTAAACTTTGAATTAATCAAAGCAACCCACCACGGTCTCAATGTTTTTCAATGGCACAGGAAGAGGGTACAGGGAGAAACCCGACTTTTATTCGAGTGGAGGGTGTCTCCCTGGCGGCGTTCTCTTGCCGAGCGTTCTCTTTCGCTGATGAAAGAGAATGCGAGCCGTCGGAGACTAAACCAAAAAATTTATCTTTCTAAATTAAAAAAGATAAAAAGATTACCTTTCGACTGCCGTCGGGGCTTTCATTTTCTGCCTTGATAAAACCCGTAGGTTTTTAATCTCTGCTAAAAATAAACTAAAAAAACAAAAAATTTAGCCCTCCATGCCGAGCAAAACATGGAGGGCTCAAATTGTATAGTGGAAGAAGTGGAGAAACCACCATACAAAGATATAAGCTAAAATATCTTACGGTTCTCTTTTCTCTTATCCACTAATTAAGACTTATTATATGCTCAGTTAATTTTGAACTGGCTAACAGAGCTCTTCAAGTTCTCTGCTTGTCCGCTCAATTCCTTACTGATAGCAAGACTTTCTTGTGCAGTTGCAGAAACAGTCTGAATAACATTTGAAATCTGATTAACGCCGTCTGTAATTGTACCAACAGCCTCAGCCTGTTCTTCACTTGCCAATGAAATAGAACTGATAGAATTAACGATATTGCTTGTTGACTCAACAACGCTGTTAAGAGCGTTTGAAGTCTTCTGAGAAATCTTTGTACCCTTTGCAATAGCTTCAATCGCACGCTGAATCAAATCAGTTGTTTCTTTTGCAGCCTGAGCTGATTTACCAGCAAGGTTACGAACTTCATCAGCAACAACTGCGAAGCCCTTACCAGCTTCACCTGCACGAGCAGCCTCAACAGCCGCATTAAGAGCAAGGATATTAGTCTGGAATGCGATATCATCAATAGTCTTAATAATATTATCAATTTCATTTGCAGCAACATTGATTTCATCAATAGCCTGCATCATATCAGACATATAGCTGCTACTTTCTTCAATCTTAACATTAACACCTGATGCAACCTGATTTGCTTCTTTTGCATCATCAGCGTTCTTCTGAACCTTCTGTGCGATATTTTCCATAGATGTAGAAAGATTTCTAACTGCATCCATCTGTTCAATAGTACCGTCTGCAAGGAGTTTAGCACCGCTTGCAACTTCGTTTGAACCAACAGCAACCTGCTGAGCCGAATCGTCAATATCACGCATAGCGTCAGAAAGTGCAACTATAATTGTTTCAAGAGAATCCTTGATTTTTATATAGTCGCCTATATAATCTTCTTCAAGCTGAACATTAAGGTTACCCTCAGACATTTCAGAAAGAATCTTTGAAATCTCACCGATATAAGTTTTCATGCTCTCCTGAGTTGAAATAAGAGAATTGAATATCTCACCGATTTCATCATGTGAAACATCTTCTTCATCATAGGCAAATTCGCTTGAAATACCAAGGTTGCCTTCGCCCAACTGCTTAGAAACTTCAAGTGTGCTGTGAAGAGGACGGATAATAAATATATCAACCGCTTTCTTCATTATAAAGAAGATGATAACAGAAATAACTACGAGATAAGCTGCGATAACAGCAGTGATAAGTACTTCTGTTTGAACAATACTATCAATGTTAACGCCTGAGAACCAAGCACCAACAGTTTCTTCATTCGCATTAAGTATAGGCTTATAGCTAACAGTATATTTGCTGCCGAAAAGAGTTGTTCTGCCCTGATAATCGCCTTTGTTATCAATAACAGTAGTCTTTATTGCGGCACCCATTTCAGTACCAACCTGTCTTTTGCCCTCTGCAATAATAGAAGTATTATATCTTATATTGTTTTTGAAAATTGTGAAATCATTACCTGTTAAGTCTTTCAATTCATCAACAATAGCTTCATTACCTAAATCCTTACAGTTGAAGCCTGCACCGATAACAGTACCATTCATTTTAACAGGAGCACCGCATATCAATAAAAGCTTATCGCCAACTATAACATAATCCCTTGCAGTTTCACCTGCCATAACCTTTGACAAGATACCCTTAACATCGTCAAGAGAAATTGTTTCCTGAACAATTGGTGTCTGTCCCTTTAAAACAAGAACACCGTCTGGGCTCAATGCCTTAACCTGTGCCCAAGCTGCATTTTGTCCATCGCCTGACATTACAAGCAAAGGCAACTGTGAAGAATCTGTTGCTTGCTTTAATAAGCCTTCTAATTCTTCTTCCATAGTTTTAACATAAGATTGAAGACCGTCCATTGAAGTATTACATTCTTCGGTAATCAAGCTGTTAAAACCATTATTAACCAAAAGTAAAGTTAATGGAACACCTATAACTACAATAAGTAACAAACCTGAAAGTATGATAGATAAAAGTTTAAATTTAATGGTTTTATTGGACAATAATTTGCTCATAAAATCACTCCTTGTCTTTCT
>JAILBY010000235.1 GCA_024680655.1 Clostridiales bacterium
GAATTATAATGCTTACTGCAAAAACGCAGGAGATGGATAAGGTAACAGGCTTGCTTGTGGGTGCAGACGACTATGTTACAAAGCCGTTTTCACCGTCAGAGCTTATGGCAAGAGTTGACGCTATTTACAGACGAGTTGAGATGAGCTTTCCGCAGAAAAATCAGACGAAAGATGAAAGTGAAATCACCTCGGGAATATTTGTGCTTAACAGAAGAAGCCGTACTCTTACTAAAAACGGACAGCCTATAATTCTTACTCAGGTTGAATTTCAGATAATGGAATATTTTTTCTTAAATCCTGGTGCTGCATTGAGCAGAACTGATATTCTCAACGAGGTATGGGGCAGTTCCTATTTTGGCGAAGAAAAAATTGTTGATGTAAATATAAGACGATTGAGAATGAAGATTGAAGACAATCCGTCTTCACCCAAGCACCTTGCAACAGTATGGGGCTTAGGATATAAATGGATAAAATAATTTTTTAAAGGGTTGAATTTTGAGTGAAAAAAGTAAGCGGAATTACAAAAAGATGGGTGCTTAATACGCTT
Organism: Clostridiales bacterium; assembly: GCA_024680655.1. Classification (GTDB taxonomy): domain Bacteria; phylum Bacillota; class Clostridia; order Oscillospirales; family Acutalibacteraceae; genus UMGS263. Next base: position 548 of record JAILBY010000235.1, read on the forward strand.
TGCGTTATAATAGCTGTTATGGCTGTTATAGCAACGCTTTCTTCTGCATTTATCTATTCCTATTACTACGACTCTGTTTCAAGAACTCTTGAATCGCATACAAATGAAGTTGTAAGCACATTCTTTAATCTTTATTCAGGCTCTTCGGAGGAGCTTTTTGAAACAGGTGCAAGAGAATTTGTTGAAAATTTTGACGATAAAGAAACCATTGAGGTATGGGTTATCAATAAAAACGGAAAGGTTGTTGCTTCTTCGAGCGGCTTTGATATAACTGAAACGAATATGCCCGACTATAAAGAGGCGTGTTCTTCAAATAAGGGAAAGGCTATCTGGACGGGCAAAATGAGTTCGGGTGAAAAGGTTATGGCTATGAGCATCGCCTTACCGCCAACAGCAGATGAAACTTCATCAAATACTGCTGTGAGATATATTATTTCATTAAAGGATATTGATACGCAGATTTATATGATAATCTCTGTTATAATATTTGTTTGTCTGTTGTCTATTTCTCTGGTTGCACTTTCAGGCTCTTTCTTTATACGCTCAATTGTAAGACCTGTTAATAAACTTAATGAAATGGCAAAACAGATTGCGGCAGGTAATTTTAATACGCATATTGACAGACTTACCTATAACGATGAAATCGGTGAGCTTTGTGAAACAATCAATTATATGTCGCAGGAAATTTCGCAGACGGATAAGATAAAAAACGACTTTATTTCAACCGTTTCTCACGAGTTGAGAACACCGCTTACCGCAATTAACGGCTGGGGTGAAACAATACTTCAATCGGGTGCGTCTGATACAGAGGTTCTTAATAAGGGCGTAAAGATAATCGTAAGCGAGTCAAAAAGGCTTACTGAAATGGTTGAGGAATTGCTTGATTTCTCACGCATACAAAGTGGCAGAATGACTTTGCAAATTGAAAAAATAGATGTTCTTGCAGAGCTTGACGAAACAGTTTTTGTTTTCAGAGAGCGAGCACAGAGGGAAGGCATAGAGGTAGTTTACAATGCAACTGATGCAATAGCACCGATGAATGGCGACCCTAACAGAATTAAGCAGGTTTTTGCTAATGTCCTTGACAATGCAATTAAATATAACAAGCAAGGCGGTAAAATAGTTATTATCGCCGAGGTTACAACCGAGCAGGTAAGAATAATTATAGGTGATTCAGGCTGTGGTATATCTCCTGAGGATTTGCCGAAGGTAAAGGAAAAATTCTACAAGGCAAATGTTTCAGTAAGGGGTTCGGGAATAGGTCTTGCAGTTGCAGATGAAGTAGTAAAGCTTCACGGTGGAGAACTTATTATTGACAGCGTTTTGAATGTCGGAACGACGATTACAATTCTTCTTCCGATTATACCGCCTGAAATTCCTACTATGGTTTTACCTGATGAAAGGAGCGAGGAAAACAATGAACAATAAAACTGTTCACAAAACTTCTATCGGAGGTCAGGCTCTTATAGAGGGTATTCTTATGAGAGGTCCAAAGGGTAACGCAATGGCTTTGCGTATGCCTGACGGAAGTATTCAGACTGAATATAAAAACTATACTTTTTTAAAGGACAAATATAAAATTTTAGGCTGGCCTTTTATCAGAGGCGTAGTTAATTTTATTGAGTCTATGATTATAGGCTATAAGGCTCTTATTGAGTCGGCTGAAAAAACTATGAATCTGGAAGACGAAGAAGCAAATGCTGAAAATATGAGTAAATTTGATATATGGCTAAACAACCATTTCGGAGAAAAAATGGTTTCTGCTATTTCGGCTATTGCTATGGTTTTGGGCTTTGCTGTTGCTTTCTTCCTTTTCTTCTGGTTGCCTACATTTTCAGCTAATATCATCAATAAGCTTGCAGGCGGAAATCTTCATAATTATCTTGCTCTTTTTGAGGGTATAATGCGAATTATCATTTTTGTAGGCTATATTGCTATCGTTTCAAATATGAAGGATATAAAAAGAGTGTTTATGTATCACGGAGCGGAGCATAAGAGCATTTTCTGCTATGAAAACGGTCTTGAACTTACCGTTGAAAATGTCAGAAAACAAAAGCGTTTCCACCCAAGATGTGGAACAAGCTTTATATTCATAGTGCTTATTATAAGTATTTTGCTTTCTTCGATTATTTCAATTTCTTTTCCTACCTTGCGTACAACGAGTATTGCTCTTTGGATTGCAGTTAAAATTTTATTGCTTCCTTTTGTTACGGGCATAAGCTATGAATTTATCAAGTACGCTGGCAGGCACGATAATATACTTACAAAGATTTTTTCAGCTCCTGGCTTATGGATGCAACGCCTTACTGTTAAAGAGCCTACTGATGATATTATTGAAGTAGGTATTGCTTCAATTAAGGCTGTTATGACAGATAATCCAGAGGACGACGAGATTAAATGATTTTAAAAGATTTATATTCATTTTGTCTTAAAACTCTTAAAAATGGCAATATTGAAGATGCAGAATTTGAAGCAGGTATTATATTTGAGGAATCAACAGGATTAAGAAAAACTGATTTGATTTTAAAGGGCGAAAATGCTGTTGACGATAAACAGATTAAAACCGCCGAAAATATGCTTCAAAGACGCTTAAAGCGTGAGCCTTTGCAGTATATAATCGGTCACTGGGAGTTTATGGGGCTTGATTTTGAAGTGGGTGAGGGTGTATTGATACCACGCCCTGAAACAGAGGCTCTTGTTGAATTTGCTATTGAATTTATAAAGGAAAAGCCTGATGCGGTTGTTTTCGACTTGTGCTCAGGCAGTGGCTGTATCGGTTTGAGCGTTGCTGAATTTTGCCCGCAAGCCTCTGTATATATGCTTGAAAAATCGGACAATGCTTTTAAATATCTTAAAAAAAATTTAAAAAAGTCTTCTTCAAAGAGTATTAAAGCGATTAAAGCTGATATTACAAAGGGCTTTGATTATTTCAGTCAACTGCCAAAGCCTGATTTGATATTATCGAATCCGCCTTATATTATAAGTGATGAAATACCATCGTTGCAGGCAGAGGTTCAGTTTGAGCCTGTAATGGCACTTGACGGCGGAAGTGACGGCTTTGATTTTTACAAATGCCTTTGTGATGAATGGTTTGCAAAAATAACAGATTTAACAATGGCAGTTGAATGCGGAGAAAATCAGGCTTTTGAAATTGAACAGATGATTAAACAATACACTTCAAATACGCAGATAATAAAGGATTTTAATAATATTGAGAGAATTGTTACTGCAAAGAAGTAATTATGTGTTGACGATTATTGAATTTTAAGTTAATCTATTTATTGATTGTTAGAGAGGAAATGAATTTTTAATGCTTTATTCTATTATCAGACAATTATTTTCGGGTGAAACATTTAACGCAGCTTCGCTTATAGCACAGGTTTTAGTTTCTGTCTTTGTAGTCTTTTGCGTTTTGCCTATTCACGAGTTTGCACACTCGCTTGTTGCATATAAGCTCGGCGATAATACACCGAAATATCAGGGCAGACTTACAATAAATCCTCTTGCACATCTTGATATTTTGGGTGCTATTATGATTATGCTTTTCGGCTTCGGCTATGCAAAGCCCGTTGGAATAAATCCGTATAATTTCAAAAACAGAAAAAGGGACAGCTTGCTTGTTGCACTTGCAGGACCATTTTCAAATCTTCTTATGGCATTTTTCTTTATGGCATTATTAAGACTTACTTATCTTGCAAATTCAACGCCGATACTTCTTCAAGCAACTCAGGTATTCCTTTATTATGCGGCTTATATCAACATAAACCTTGCAATATTCAATATTTTGCCGATACCACCGCTTGACGGCTCTAAAATTCTTGCGTATATAATTCCTGACAGATATTACTATAAATTCCTTGACTATCAGCGTTATATTATGATAGGTATTTTTCTTCTTATTTCGTTCGGCTTCCTTTCAAAGCCACTTGCAATATTAACTAACCTTATTAT
>JAILBY010000016.1 GCA_024680655.1 Clostridiales bacterium
AAAAAAAATTTTTTTCTAAGCGTATCAAGGGTTTAAGGCACTTTTTTTGAAAAAATGCGGAAAATTTGTCGCAGAAAGTATGCGACAAATTGCGTTTTGCAAGGTATATATGAAGAGCAATTTTTGTTGCAACAATTTTACTCTTTAATTTTTGTGAGGTGATATATTGGCAAAACAAAGCCGAAAAAAGCAGAAGAAAAAAGCTGAACAGATATATTCAGGCTTTGAACAGCTTGCTTTTGGGCAAATAACAGATGCAATACGGCTAATCTATTCAGACAATGCTCCAAGCATTGAAGAAATAGAAAATATGGATTTATTGAATATTTCTGAAATCAAGAGAGCCAAAGGTGGCGGTATGGAAATCAAATTTTTTGACAGGCTCAAAGCTCTTGAAAAAATGCAGAGCTTAAACGAAGAGGAAAGCGATAATTCTTCAAATTCATTCTATGAAGCTCTTATGGGAACTGTTAAAAGTTCCTCAAACCGTAGAGATGATGAAGATGAGTAAAACAACCTTTTCTCCTTTCTCGGAAAAACAATTAAAGGTTCTCAACTGGTGGTGTCCCAACAATCCGCTTTCATCTCACGATGCAATAATTTGTGACGGTGCTGTAAGAAGCGGTAAAACCCTTTGTATGTCTATCTCCTTTATATCATGGGCAATGTTCTCCTTTAACGACACTGCCTTTGCTCTTTGCGGAAAAACCATAACTTCTTTGAGAAGAAATGTTATAACCGAAATGCTCCCTATTATGACTGAACTTGGTTTTAAATGCACAGACAAAACTTCAAAAAATATAATCGAGATAAGCAAAGGAAAAGTAAAAAACAGATTTTATATTTTTGGCGGTAAGGACGAAGCAAGTGCCTCGCTTATTCAAGGTATGACTCTTGGCGGTGTGTTCTTCGACGAAGTGGCTCTTATGCCTCAGTCTTTCGTTGAACAGGCTCTTGCAAGATGCTCACTCAAAAATTCTAAATTCTGGTTTAATTGCAACCCCGACAATCCATATCATTGGTTCAATCAGAACTGGATTTTGAAATGTTCAGAAAAGAACTCGCTTCATCTGCATTTTACTATGAAGGATAATCCATCCCTATCCGAAGAAATAATAAAACGCTATGAAAGTCTTTATACTGGACATTTCTATACAAGGTTCATAGAGGGTAAATGGGTTATGGGACAAGGGCTGATATATGATTTCTTTGATGAAGAAAAGCACACTTGTATTCTTCCCGAAACATTTGAAAAATATTACATCTCGTGTGACTACGGAACAGTCAACCCTACTTCAATGGGGTTTTGGGGGAAGAACAAAAATGTTTGGTACAGAATAAAGGAATATTACTTTGATTCAAGAAAAGAAAAATATCAGCACACCGACGAAGAATATTATTCCGAGTTAGAGGCTCTTGCACAAGGCTTTGATGTTTCTGCCGTAATTGTTGACCCCTCTGCCGCAAGCTTTATTGAATGTATTCACCGTCACGGTAAATTTACAGCTATCCCCGCAAAAAATCAGGTTTTAGACGGTATAAGAATGGTATCTGACTGTATAAAAAACGGAAAGATAAAATTTTCAAAGGAATGTAATGATGCTTTGAGAGAATTCCATCTTTACTCTTGGGACGAGGGTAGCTGTAAAGACAGCCCTAAAAAAGAAAACGACCACGCTATGGACGATATAAGATATTTTGTTTCAACTGTTGTCTGCAAGGAAAACGAAGAAAATCTTTTCGCCATAGCTATTGAAAGGGAACAGGAGTGGCAATGAAAAAATCTAAAAAACAAAAAAATAAAACAGCTTCTGCTATAAGCGTTGAAACAGCCTGCACAAGAAATCCATTCGGGCTTCTCAACAATTACACTCCACTTTCTCCGCCTGAAAACAGAGTTTATCAGGCACTAAGGGAAGGCATACCGATAATCGACGCTGCAATTCAAAAAACAATCCACCTTGTCGGTGGCTTTGAAATCAAGGTTGATGATAAGAATATTCAGAACACTCTGAATGATTTTCTTCGCAATATCAATGTTAATTCAAATCAGCAGGGAATTGAAGCTTTCATAAATGAATATATGAATTCTCTGCTCACCTACGGCACAGCAGTCGGTGAAATAGTTATGAACAGTAACTGCGATATTGTTGCACTTTATAATGCACCACTCGATTATCTTGAAATCAAGCGTGGCAAATCCCCTCTTGATATTCAGTTCTATTCAAGAAAAGAACTCGGCAACGCTGTTCCTATAAAAAGACCTCAGAGAATTCTTTTTAGTGTACTCAATCCCGAAGCAGGACAGATAACAGGTAATTCAATCTTAAAAGGTCTGCCCTTTGTAAGCTCAATTCTTTTAAAAATCTTCAACACAACGGGAATAAATTTTGACAGGCTCGGCAATATCAGATTTGCCGTAACCTATAAACCGACAGACAACCCTATTGACAAAAACTACACAAGCGAGCGTGCTAAAAGCATAGCAACAGAATGGAGTAATGCTATGAACTCCTCAGGCAGTGTCAAGGATTTTGTATGTGTAGGCGATGTTGATATAAAGGTAATCGGCTCTGATAATCAGCTTATCGATACAGAGGTTCCCGTAAGGCAAATGCTTGAACAGATTGTGAGCAAGCTCGGAATTCCTCCGTTTATGCTCGGTCTTAGCTGGTCTTCAACTGAAAGAATGAGCAGTCAGCAAGCAGACCTGCTTACAAGCGAGCTTGAAGCGTACAGAAGAATTCTTACACCTGTTATAGAAAAAATTGCAACCGCTTTTCTCAGAACGAACGGCTATGCCTGCAAACCAACAGTTGAATGGAACAATATCACTCTTCAAGATGAGGTTGAGCTTGCCAAGGCACGCCTTTACAACGCCCAGGCAGAAGAAATCGAAAAAGGCGGTGATAACAAGTGAAAAAAAGCTATAACGCTGAAAAAATTTCTGTATCAGAAGTAACCGAGCAGGATTTATCCCTTATCAACAAGCTTTCACGCAGAGCATTAAAAAGCGATGAGGTGTATTCATTTAATCTTATTTTATGTGATAACAACATAGACAGAGATAATGAAATGTTTTCGGTCAATGCACTCGAACAGCTTGCAAAAGGCTTTATAGGTATCGGCGGTGGTTTCAATCACTCTATGGACGCAACAAAGCAACACGCAAGGATATATCATTGTGAGGTTATAACAGACGAAACGAGAAAAAATACGCTCGGTGAAGCATACACCTATCTTATGGCAAAGGCTTATATCCCTAAAACAGAGCAAAACCTCCCTCTTATTGAAGAAATTGAGGCAGGAATAAAAAAGGAAGTCAGCATAAGCTGTTGTGCAAAAAGTATCTGCTCTATATGTCACGAAGGCTCTTCATCAGCCTCTTGTAACCATATTAAAGGACAAGTCTATAACAACAAGCTTTGCTATGGAATTCTTGACGATATAAGCGATTGCTATGAATGGAGCTTTGTCTGTGTTCCAGCACAGCCAAACGCTGGTGTAATCAAATCTTTTTTCAAAGGAGAAAGAAATATGGAAGAAATCTTTAAGCAGTTGAAATCCTGTAAAGAAAGCATAACTCTTTCAGCAGAAGAAGCAGTTGCTATATCAAAGCGTATGCAAGAGCTTGAAGCCCTTGCAAGCGACGGTGTGGCATACAAAAAGGCTTTAAAAAGCGATATTGTAAAGTTATGTTCCTTTACACTCCCTGGCATAAACGCTGAAAACCTTGAAAACATTTGCAATAAGCTTAATTCAGAGGAATTGAAGGAATTAAAAAAAGGCTTAATGCAAAAGGCGGACGAAAACGATATGCCCGCTCCGCAATTATCTGCAAATGTTTCATCAGCAAAAAAAGAAAATACACAGTTTAAAATTTAGGAGGACTAAAAATGAAAGTATCTTTTAACGGATTTAACGAAACAAATGCAACCTTTGAAACTGCAACTGCTCTTGACAAGGGTGCTCTTGTAAAAATGAGCAGTAACGGAAAGGTTGCCGCTTGTACGGAAGATGACAAATTTATCGGTGTTGTTATTCATTCAGAGGACGATGTTGCAACAGTACAGCTTAACGGCTATATCAGAGTTGCTTATTCAGGCACAGCACCAAGCGTTGGCTACGCAAAGCTTCTTGCCGACACAACAGGCAAAAAGGTTTCTGTTGATGCTGACGGCAGAGAATATCTTGTTATTGATGTTGACACAACAAATTCCTTTGTTGGAATTATTCTTTAATAAAAAGGAGATTATATAATGGCTAATTACGAAAATATCAAACTTGAAAAAGGAATGTATGCAACAGGCAAATCATTCACACAAACTCTTGAAGAGTTAGACCCTTCTGGAAACTATAACGGCACAGAGCTTGAAAATCTTGACGCTTATGAAAGACAGTTAAAGCGTTTTGACATCAGAGTAAACGGTGCTGGCAGTGATGTTGTTGAAAAATTCTTCAAAACCTCTGACTCTGCCGCTCTCTTCCCTGAATATGTTGCAAGAGCAGTAAGGCAGGGTATGGAAAACGCTGATATTTTACCAAAGATTGTTGCTACAACAACAAAAATTGATTCACTTGATTACAGAACTATAACTTCAATTCCTGATGATGATGAAAAAGAGTTGAAGCGTGTTTCAGAAGGTGCTGTTATTCCTCAGACAGTAATCAAAACAAAGAATGACCTTGTTAAATTACACAAGCGTGGCCGTATGCTTGTCGCTTCTTATGAGGCTATCCGTTTCCAGCGTCTTGACCTTTTCACAGTCACATTAAAGCAAATCGGTGCTTATATTGCACGCACTCAGCTTAAAGATGCTATTGATGTTCTTTCAAACAGCGGCAATACTCAGAGCGTTGCAACCTCAGGCACTCTTACATATACAGACCTTGTTAATTTCTGGAACAGTTTTTCACCTTATGAGCTTAACACTATAATTGCATCACCTGATATTATGCAGAAGCTTCTTACAATGACTGAATTCAGAGATGCAACTGCTGGACTTAATTTCCACGCAAGCGGAAAGCTTATCACTCCTCTTGGTGCTGAACTTCTTAAAAGCGGTGATGTTACAAGCGGTTCTTTGATAGGCATAGACAAGAACTGTGCTCTTGAAATGGTACAGGCTGGCGATATTGTTACAGAATACGACAAGCTTATTGACCGTCAGCTTGAAAGAGCAACAATAACAAGTATTGCAGGCTTTTCAAGAATTTTTGACGACGCTTCAAAAACTCTTACCTGCTAAAAGTTCAATGAGGTGATTTTATGGATACAACTCTTATTTTTGAGCAGTTGGAAAAAATCGCTGAAATCACTGAGGAAAACACATCACTTGCACAGGATTTATGCTCTGTTGCCGCAAACAAAATAAAAGCGATGCTAAAAAGCAACGCAGATGAAAGCGACAGCAGAGTTATCCTCGCAGCAGCATATTTTGCAAACAAGCTTTTAGTGAAATCTTCTTATCTCACATCAGATGCTATTTCACATTTCAAGGCGGGAGATGTTTCTATATCTCCCGCCCCGAATACAGCTATTGCAGTTGCAGACAGTATGCTTTGTGATGCACTCGATTGTATCAGCGATTTACTAATAGACAACAACTTTGTTTTCAGGAGGATTTAATGGTAATTTCACTTATAAAAAAATACGGCAGAGAAATTTCAGTTCATACGCCTGACGGTTGGAATTCAAAAAATTATAAGGCTCTTATTCAGCCTTTGAGATACAAAAACAAAATGTATCTTGAAGGAGTACATACTCCGATAGGCGTAAGTCACGACGGATATTATCTTTATATCGGTGTGCCTGAAAATGATATTACAAAGCTACCCGAAAATTCTTATCTGCGTTGTTCTGATGAATATTACAAAATTGATACTGCCGAAAAGGTTTTTGTTGCAGACAAAAATCTTTATATTTGGGCTATTCTCAGAAGCTTGGAGGGTGATTGCGTTGAAGAAAATTAAAAATCTTATAACCGATATTATAGAAATACTCGAAAACAACGAAGCACTTGAAAGCGTAACATTTTTAAGAGAATTTCCCTCAGGGGCAAGGCCTGCACCTTTACGCTCGCTAAAAGCCGCAATAGGTATAGAAAATCAGGAATTCTCCCCTGCTACTCTTGGAAACAGTACAATTATTGAATGTAAAACAACACTCGGAATAAAGCTCTACGCTCCATATAACTTCAACTCTGAAAACATAGTGCAGATATTTTTTGATATTTTAAACACTATTGCTCAAAGCGGTGAATATCAGATTATTTCCTGCTCAAATGCAAGCATTACACCAAACAGAGCTACCGACTGCGTTGTTATTGAAGGAAAGGTAACCCTTTCGCTTCTGATAAAGGATTTTAACGAGGAGTGATTTTTTTGCAAAGCATTATCCCACACATACAAAAAGAAATAAAAGTGAAAATCAACTCGGTTGAAATAGGAAATGTCAGCGAAGTGAAAATCAAAAGCACCAAAGACTGCGAATTCAACTATTCTTATGGCGAAAATCTTTCAAATTGCATAAGTGAAAACGCTCAAAAGCACATAGTTGAATTTTCGCAGATGATAATAGATGAAAATTATCATCATTTATCAAGCGAAAAAGATTTCACTCTGGCAATAGAATTCCCCTTTGAAACAGTTGTTTTCAGTGGATGTCAATGGTCAGAATGTTCAACGGTTATAAACGCAAAAAACACTCTTGTAGAAAAAGCTGTTATCGTCTGCAACAGAAAGGAGTTCAGCTATGAATGAAAATGAAAATTCAACTCAATCACTTCTTGATGAAATTGAAAGAGATTTGAGAAGATACCCCTCAAACTTAGGAGATGATTAAAATGAATAACTGTAATATGCGTTTTAAAGGCTTTGAATTTGAAATAAATCCAAGCAACATCTCTGTAAAGTCAAACACCTTTACAAAAGAACTGCCTATTCCTATGAACGCACATATAATACAGGAATTAGGCTTTAAGCCTCGTTACATAAGTGGCAACGGTATTTTTACGGGCGAAAACTGCAACGAAAAATTTGCCGATTTGCAAGCAATTTTCAACGAGGGCGGAAAAGGCGATTTATTCATATCAGGCTATGAGCCTATGGTTGCAATTATGACATCTCTTGAATTCAGCGGAAAGAGCGGTAAAGACGGTATATGCTATTGCTTTGAATTTATTGAATATCCCGAAAATCCAAAGGAGCAAAACGGTAGAATTCATATTGTCAGCGAAGGTGAAACGCTGTTTGATATTGCTAATTTATATAACACAAGCGTTGATACCCTTTTAAGCTTAAATCCGCATTTACCAGCACCGTTTGAATTAGTTGAAAAAGACAGGGTGATTTTAAGATGATTTTCAAATTCAAGGACAAAAATTCAAAAATTTACTTTTTGTCAAAGCCTTTTAAAATGACTTTGCTTTCTGACTTTGATACCCCCGCTGACAGCCTATATGTAGTTTTTGTCTGTGACGAAAATCTGCCTGAATTCTGTGAAGTGGAAATTGAAAACGAAAATGAAACAATTTTCAACGGAATAATCGACGAGCAGATTTGCCATTGTAGCAAAGAGGGAATTTTTCTTGAAATAAGTGCAAGAAGCTTTGCGGCAGTATTGCTTGACAATGAAGCCATACCAGCAACCTATTTTATGCCGAGCCTTCAAGAAATATTTGAAATTCACGCAAAGGACTACGGAATAAAGGACTATATCGGTCAAGGGCGTTGCAACGGAAATTTTACCATCTCAAAAGGTACAAGCGAATGGGAGGTTATTGAAAATTTTGTGAAAAGCGTTATCGGTGTAACGCCTCACATAACCTCTGACCTGATTTTAAACGCAGGTGATATTTCTTACAGCAACTGCTATAAAATTTCAAACACTCTGCCCGATTGTGAAAGCTTTATCTCTGCAAAGGTTAAAAACAAACGCTATGGTACTGTTTCAACTGTTTTAACAAAACTCAGCAATACTGATTCATACAATTCCGTAAGCGAAAATGAAGTCGCTGTAAAAAAGGGCATTAAATCAAGGCGATTGCTTAATCTTGCAAATGTTCCTGAATGGGAAAAGGAATTTAAAATCAACAGAATTTTTGAAAAATCAAAGCTTGAAAGCTTTGTTATAACCGTAAAGCTTCCTTTTCAAAAAAATTACAGAGTTGGCGATAAGGTTGAATTCTACGACGACTTACTTGGCAACTATGAAGATTTAATGATATGGAGCACAAAGTACACAATCACCGACAAAGAAAAAACAGTTATTCTGGAATTAAGGAGAAGTTAAAATGTGGATTTCCAAGGTATTATTAAATAATTCTTTTCAGAACAAAGCAGAAAAAGCAAACATCACTATTTCAAATGAAAATTCAGTTTGTGCAAATGGTTCCTGCGAAGTCAGAAACATACCCGTTTATTCGCCTTACGGAATAGAAAGTCACCCTATAAGTGAAGCCGATGTTTTACTTATCCCCTGTTACGATGGTTATGCAATATGCGGCTGTAAAAACAAAGCAAGCTCACAAATAAACAGCGGTGAGCTTCGTCTGTTTTCTATGGGCGGAGCAAGCATAATCCTAAAAAATAATGGTGACATCGTTTTAAACCGACTGATTATAAAAAAAGACGGCACAATGGTACGGCAGGAGGATTGATATGGAAAAATTAAGAAACGGAGACTGGACGCTTGAAACTCTTGATATTTTATCACCCGAAAAAAGTGCAGAGGATATTTTTAAACAATGTGAGATGATATTAAATATCCCTCTTGGTGCTTTTATTTACGATAAAAATTTAGGCTTTCCGAAACAACGCTTTTCTACTTATTCAAAAGGTTCAAGTGAAAGAGCGGCAATTCAATATGCACAAAAATCATTAAACAATGTCAATGGCGTAAGAGTAAAAGCCTGCAATATAAATTCCTCAAACGGAAATATATCAAGCATTGTTTTTACGCTTGAATATGACAACAACTTAAAGGAGGTCACGATAGACTTTGATAACTCAAATGAGCCTTGATGAAATTTATTCTGAAATGTGCGACAAATATCACGAGCTTACACAACGAAATGTTGAGCCTGATACAGATTTGTCTATTCGTTTCAAAACTCTCTCAGCCGAGCTTTTCAACCTTAATTCAAAAATAAATTTCATCTATAACCAAATCTTTCCTGATACTGCAATAGGCGAATATCTTGATAAGCATTGTGAAATGTATAATCTTGAAAGAAAAGAGGCTTCAAGAGCCTCGGGCATTATCCGTGTTTTCGTTGACGAGCCGTTAAGCTACCCTATTTTAATTCCAAAAGGAACAACCTTTACAACAAGCAACGATAAGCGTTTACAGTATCAGACAACCTCAAATGTTCTTATGTCAAGAAATGTTCAACACTTTGATATTGCCGCAAGTTCTGTAAACTGCGGTAGTGAATACAACTGCAAAGCAGGAGATATTGACCTTATTGTCAATCCGCCTGCTGGCATAACCTCGGCAATAAACATAAATGATTTTACGGGCGGTGCAAATGCAGAAAGTGACAGCAATCTTCGCAAACGATTATTGCAACAGATAAAAAACCATTCAAACGGCTATAACAAGCAATTTTTTATTCAGGCAATCTCACAATACGAGGAAATTGCAAAGGTGCAAATTGTACCGCTTGCAAACGGAAACGGAACAGTCGGAGTAACCGTAGCGTTCAAGGATAATGTTGTCAACCAGAGCGTTATGAGTTCTGTTGAAAATCTCTTGAATAATATGTTACCGTTTTGTCTTGATATAAGTCTGAACACTGCAACACCTTGCAACATAAATATAAACTCAACTGTTTATGTCGCTCAGGGGTACGATAAAGACGAAATTATTGAGCAGGCTGAAAATGTTATAAGAGATTATGTTGATGGGCTTGATATTGGCGAAGACCTTGTGTGGAATCGTTTAGGAAGCAGACTTATGGAAATTGATGGCGTTGAAAACTACAAATTCAGCACAACTACAAACATCAGAATTCACGATGGTTATATTGCGAACATAAACCTGCTCAACACGACGGCAGAAAGCTGGGAGGATTGATATGCAGGAAATTTTAGACAGAATTATCGGCGTTTTATCTGCTTTGTGCATTTATTCTCTTGATAGTTCAAGCTTACTTCACGCCGAAATAGAAGCCTATGCACATATTATTTCTATCATCAAGGAAAATGTAGAGCAATTATTTTCATTATGCTTTATCGACGGAGAAAACGAAGAATATATGAAGCATTGGTGCAAGCTGTTAAACCTTTCAATAACAAATCCCGAGCTTGACGATAATGATAAATGGGCAGTTTTAAAAGTAAGGAAATCGCTTCCGATAGGTATGTGGTTTGACTATTGCTACCTCTACCCCTACTTTGCATCAGGCGAAGAGCAGGAATTTGAGGTTGTCCCCTCGGAATATAAAATTATCTTCAAGGACGAAAACGCAGAAAATATTTTTGACTTCTCTGAGGCTATGAAAAAATACGAAAACATCTTGCCCGTTTTTGCAAGAATAATAGCCGACGCAGAGCCACCCACCTTTCAGGAGCT